>JAHJTL010000013.1 GCA_018829775.1 Chloroflexota bacterium
AAGGAGTTAAAAACGATGAAAAAAGAAGGTATTTCACCTGAACGCATATTTGAGCCCATGGGCTGGTCACACGCCATCAGGGCGGGTAATACTATTTACCTCGCCGGCATGGTGGGCTTCGATGAGCATCGAAATATCGTGGAGGGCGGCTTTGAAGCGCAGACGATTAAAACTTTTGAAAATATTAAACTCGTTCTCGAGGTGGCGGGGGCTTCTCTGAAGGATGTTGTCAAGTTAAACATCTATGTAACGGATATGGACAATATCGTCAGATTCAGAGAAATCAGGTCCCGCTACTTCAGCCCTCCCATGCCCGCCAGTACCGGTGTCGAAGTCTCAAAGTTGATACTCCCTGAACTTCTTATCGAGATAGAGGCAATCGCGGTTGTTGACCGATAATATATTCTCTGCGATAATCAAGGTTCAGACGCAATTAACATTACCAGAGAGGAGGTTATGACATGAGTGCAAAGACGACCAGGCAGATTGCGGAATGGCTTTACCAAAACAATTATGAAAATATGTTTATTATCTTTAATAACGAAATTGAGGAGGCAGTAATCGATGGGAGATTTATTTGACCTGCACGGGAAAGTGGCCATCGTTACCGGCGGCAACGGTGGCATCGGCAAGGGAATCGCCGACGGCCTGGCGTCAGCCGGAAGCGATATCGTCATTTTTGCCCGCAATGAAAAAAAGACCGCAGAGGCAGTGGACGACATTAAAAAGAAATACGGGGTAAAAGTACTGGGTTTGCAGGTTGACGTTGGCCAGGAAGAAAGCATTCAGAACGGCGTGAAACAGGTGCTCGATGAGTTCGGGAAAGCCAGTATCCTGGTCAATAACGCCGGCGTCAATATCCGTAAAATGCCCGAGGAATATACCGTTGAGGAATGGGACTGGGTTCTGGGCATTAACCTCCGCGGCGCTTTCCTCTGTGCCAAAGCGGTTTACCCGACCATGAAAGAGGCCGGCGGCGGCAAAATCATCAACATCGGTTCCATGACCTCTCTTTTCGGGTTGGCCAAGGTTTTGTGTTACGCCTGCAGCAAGGCAGGCATGGTTCAGCTAACATACACCCTGGCCCTCGCCTGGGCCAAAGATAATATCCAGATTAATGCCATCCTCCCCGGCTGGATTGACACTCCTCTGACCGTAGGCGCGCGACGGGACTTCCCCGGGCTGGATGATTTTGTGCTGGACCGGGTGCCGGCCGGCCGCTGGGGAGTACCGGGTGACTTTGCTGGTGCTGCCATTTTTCTGGCCAGCGGGGCCTCTGATTTTGTCACCGCCGAGTATATCAAGGTAGATGGTGGCTTTGCTCAGGGCACGAACACGGTTCACCCTTCCGCCCGATAGCGACCGAGAACAAAAGTCATTTAAAATAATTAAAACAAGGAGGAAGTTTAAAATGTCATTCGGTACCGGCAAATACACGTATGAACTGGTTGACGGATGGGCGAAGCTGCCTGAAGGTCGGTCCTTTTTAGATGTCGGCGGTATCTGCATAGACGCTCAGGACACGCTTTACATCCTGAACCGCAGCGAGCAACCGATAATGGTCTTTGACCGTGAGGGCAACCTGCTCAATTCGTGGGGTGAGGGATTTTTCAACCGTGCCCACGGCAGCTGCATCGGCCCTGACGGTTACATCTACTGTACCGACGATAGAAACCATATCGTCGCCAAATTCACTCCCGAAGGCAAGTTGCTCATGACGCTGGGCACGAAAGGGCAGGCGTCGGACAGCGGATATCTCCGCACCTGGGATTTCTGGGAGAGCCTGGCCAGGATACAGCGAGGTGCCCCGCCATTCAATCGTCCCACCGGCGTGGCGGTAACTCCATCAGGTGAGATGTATATCGCCGACGGCTACGGCAACGCGCGGGTGCATAAGTTTTCACCTGATGGCAAGTTGCTTTTTTCCTGGGGAGAACCCGGTGGCGCCCCGGGGCAGTTCCGACTCCCCCACAACATCCGACTGGACAGGCAGGAGAGAGTATGGATTGCAGACCGTGAGAACAGTCGGATTCAAATTTTCAGCTCACAGGGCGAATTCATAACGGAATGGACGGATGTTATCCGACCCACCGATGTTTTCATCGATGAGGAGGACACGGTCTATGTCTCCGAACTGTGCCTGCGGGTAAGCATCTTTACCATAGATGGCAAGCTGATAGCGCGCTGGGGTAACGAGGGCAAGGACAAGGAAACGGCGCTTTTCCATGCCCCCCACGCCATCGCGGTTGACTCACGAGGGGATTTATACGTTGGCGAGGTGTCCATGACCAGTGCCGGCGTTGACAAAGGCTCCCGAACCATACAGAAGTTCGCCCGTAAAAAATAGTCGGCTTATTTAAGGAGGGGTAAATGTTTGATATCGTTGCCTTTGGTGAGGTGCAGCTTAGACTGGCGACCCAGAATTTCCAGCGACTTGAGCAGGCATCAAGCCTCGACGCTACTATCGGGGGTGCCGAGCTTAACGTCATGGTTACCATGCAGAGGCTGGGGCTTAAGACCTCATACGTCACACGCCTGCCGAAAAACCCGCTGGGCAGGATGGTGCAGAATAAAGCCAGAGAGCACGGCGTTGATACCTCGCACGTTATCTGGTCGGACGGAGACCGGCTTGGCGTCTACTTTCTCGAATTCGGAGCATTGCCCCGCCCCAGTTCCATCCTCTACGACCGGGCCAATTCCGCCATCTCCAAAATACAGCCGGGGATGGTGGACTGGGATAATGTCTTTTCTCAGGCAAAGGCTTTTCACGTTACCGGCATCACCCCTGCCCTGAGCAGCAGCTGTCTGGAGGCCACCGGTGAAGCCATGAGCAAAGCCCACAAAAAAGGGCTACTCGTTAGCTTCGACCTCAACTACCGGGCCAAATTATGGAGCCAGGAACAGGCCAAAGCCGGCCTGTCTCCATTGATGAAATATGTGGATGTGTTGATTACCACAGAGGAAGATACGGCACGGGTATTCCAGATTGAGGGCAAGGACTGGAAAGAGGTCGCCCGAAAGCTGGCCGATACCTTTGGCTGCAAAATCGTGGCCATCACCCTGCGAGAAAACATCACCGTATGGCGCAATAACTGGACCGCCATAATCCTGGCGGACGGACGGATTTACGAAGACCAGACATATGAGGTCGAGGTTGTGGACCGGGTGGGCAGCGGCGATGCCTTCGCCGGCGGCTTCCTGTACGGCTACCTTACCGACAAAGGTATTGAAGCCTCGTTAAAATATGGCAATGCAGGGGCGGTATTGAAACACTCCTGCCCCGGAGACCTGGTCTGGTTTACCCTGGAGGAGGTGGAGAAGCTTATCGCCGGCAAGGGAGACCTCAGGATAAGCCGCTGATAACCGAGAGGCATTAATGGTTAGTTGCCGCGTCCACGACCGGTTACCGGTATTACCTCCTCAACGACGCCGTTTCTCACGCCATATATCTGGTCGTGTATGTTGATGGTCAGGGTGGCATTATTGGGCACGATTTCCAGACGCTCGCCCAGGTTTAACTTTTTCCCCGGTTTCATATAGTATAAAAAGCCTATCTCAGCCGACATACGTCCGAACCACAGGTCGGGGCGCCCCTGGACCGAACCATAGCTCAGCCTGCCCTGCCACCAGAAATCAGGGCTGTCACGGTACTCAAAGAGAGAGTCGCTGCCGAAAGTCTTGTAGCCAGCATCGATAACCGCCCAGTCGCTATGCGACGTGCTTATCACCGTAGTTAATACCGTTACGGCACACGCTTCCCGCGTGTTACCGCCCATTTTCATATACCGGATATCGCCGACAGCGAATGCTCCAGGATGAACCTCGGTTAATTCGGGGAATTTCCCTTCCTTGCAGAAACGGCACGTGGAAGAAAAGGTGGAAGAGGCGCCCACTGAGACATGCTCTATTTCCATGCCCTTATCTCTCAACATTCTGGCATTTTCCGTCATTATCTCGGCCGCTTCCAGAGCCACCTCATCGATGTCCTCGGGGGTCGGTTTTATACCCATTTCGTGTGCGTAGATACCGATAAACTCGATGCCCGGCAGCTTGCGGAGTTGCACCGCCAAATCCAGAACGGGCTTGCCGGGCGGTACACCAAAGCGAGTACTCCTGCCCAGGTCAATCTTAATCAGCACGCTTGCTTTCCTGCCCGCGGCTTGAGCCAGCTGCGATATGATTTCAGCCTGCTCCAGCATATCAACCACAAGGGCAAGCTTCAGCCCGGACTTGGTCAGCAGTTTTTTGAGTATTTCTCCTTTGGGACCGCCATAATAGCCGGGGTGGGCAATGATAATATCATCGATTCCCTGCTCGGCCATGGCCTCCGCCTGCTCTACAACGCCTACCTCCACACCGCAGGCGCCAGACGCAATCTGTTTTTTGGCTACTGTCGCATTCTCGTGAATCTTGGCGTGTGGTCTGAGTTTTAGCCCCGCCTCAGCTGCCCGCAGGGACATCCCGCTTATATTTGCCTCCAGAGTATCCAAATCAATGAGTGCTGCAGGTGTATTCAATGATGGGTACAGTATTTTCTGCTCTGCCATTTCCAATGTGCCTCCTGATAAAATTGAATTGCTAACACAGCTTCATAATTTGTTTCAGCTTATTCCTTTGCGTTATACTATTTTACTGCTTAAAGTATAAATTTTCTAATTAATTTAAAACAGGAGGTAAATGCATGGATAAAAAAATCGCGGTTCTTGGAATTGGAGCCATAGGCGGAACTGTGGGGGCATATCTAACAAGAGCGGGACATGATGTCACCTTGATTGACCAGTGGGCGGCGCACATAGAAAAAATCCGCAGCGATGGCCTGAAAGTGTCCGACCTCGACGGCGGGTTCACCGTGCCGGCCAAGGCGCTGCATCTCAGCGACGCCAGCAACCTGAAGGAACCTTTTGACATCGTCTTCCTGTCAGTCAAGTCCTATGATACACTTTGGTCCGCGTATTTGATTGAACCCCACCTCAAGACAACGGGTTTCATCCTGCCGACTCAGAACGCGTTGAATGACGAAGTCGTGGCCAGCGTGGTCGGCTTCAACCGCACCGTGGGCTGCGTGACGACTGTCAGCGCCGGTGTTTATGAGCCGGGCCATGTCATGCGTCACGACCCTTTAGACAGGCACTGCTTTACCGTTGGCGAGCTTTCCGGCCTGGTATCCAATCGGGTTAAAGAAGTAGTTGCCTTGCTCAGCGCGGTTGGCCCAAGCGAGGCCACCACCAATATCTGGGGAGCGCGCTGGTCGAAGCTGACTATCAATGCCATGGCCAATGCCCTGGCTGGCATTACCGGCCCATCGCTATCCACTCTGAACGAAAAGCAGAGGGATACGGCATACCTGCTCAGAATCATTCTCGGCGGTGAGGTCGCCCGGGTCGGTATCGCCCTGGGCGTGAGCATAGAGCCGATATGGGGAGTCCCGTCTGTTGAGTTCGCTGAAGCAACGACCATGGAAACCGTGCAGAAATTGAAGGAAAAGATGGCCGCAATCTGGAGCAAGCAATTTCTCCCGGCTGACCAGCTGCAAAAGAAAGTAGGCGCTCCGCAACGCCCGTCGCTCCTGCAGGATATAATAAAGAAAAGACGAACGGAAGTGGAATATCTCAACGGAGAGGTGGTCAGAAAAGGCAGGATAGCTGGTGTGCCCACACCCATGAACCAGGCGCTTCTTGACCTTACTCTGAAAATAGAGAGCGGTGAAGCCGAGCCTGACCCGGCTAATCTTGAGCTGCTCAAGAAGCGTATCTCGCTGTAATATTAAATTTTAAATAAGCATCCCGATTCAGGCGGAGAGCATAGCGTGAGAATAATCGTGCCCATCAAGCAGGTCCCGGACATGAACCAGGTGAGGTTCGAGGTGGACAGGGGCAGGGTCGACCGCAGCTCCGCCGGTGTGGAAATAAATCCCTTCGACCTCAATGCGCTGGAGGCAGCGGTTCAAATAAAAGAGGACGCGGGTGGTACCGTTACTGCCATCAGCATGGGGCCGCACCGGGCGGAATCATCGCTGAGGGACGCGCTGGCCAGAGGGGCAGACGACGCCGTACTGCTTGAAGACCGGAAATTTGCCGGCGCCGATACGCTGGCCACATCATACACCATTGCCTGCGCCATCAGGAAGCTTGGGGCATTTGACCTCATCCTCTGTGGCGAAAAAACGGTTGACGGAGATACCGGTCAGGTTGGGCCCGAGATTGCCGAGCATTTGAACATACCGCATATCGCCTATGTATCCTGGCTGGAAGTGAGAGGCGGGACGATGGTCGCCCAGTGCGAAATGGGCGGACGTGCCTACACCGTGGAGTCCGCTTTTCCGGTGCTGCTCACCATAACCAAGGATTTGAACATCCCGAGATTGCCCGGCTTCCGTGATAAAGCTAAAGCACGCCAGGTCGCGGTGGCAGTATGGGGCGCCAGAGAGCTTGCCAGCGTCGCCGATACCAGCAGGTACGGAGTGCGCGGGTCACCGACCAGGGTGCACAGGGTCATTATCCCTTCCGAGGAAAACAGAAAGGGGAAGATTTTTCGGAATGCAGTGGAGGAGGCAATCGATGAAATTGCCTCCGAGCTACTCAATCACCTGAACTAAGGAATTTAATGCGGGAGATGCATCGTGAATTCGGATAAAGAGGTTATGGTTTTCGCCGAGCAGCAGGAAAGCGAAATCAACCCGATATCGTATGAGTTGCTGGGCAAAGGAAGAGAACTGGCCGATAAGCTGGGAGAACGCCTCTCCGGTGTTCTCTTCGGCGACAGGATAGCTGACGCCGCACCGGAACTTATCTATCACGGCGCAGACAGGGTATATCTGTACGACCACCCTACTTTTCACGAACTAGACTTGCTGAACTACAAGCATAATATGGTCAGGCTGGCAAGAGAGGTGAATCCGGAGATATTTATTTTGGGGGCGACTCACTGGGGGAGGTCGCTGGGGGCCAGGGTAGCGGCGGCACTTGGCACCGGTCTGACGGCGGACTGCACCGGCCTGGATATTGACCCAAACGGAAATTTCATTCAAATCAGGCCTGCTTTCAGCGGCAATGTCCTGGCCCATATCAGAACGAAAACAAGGCCCCAAATGGCCACGGTGCGGTATAAGGTCATGCGGAGTCTGTCGCGAGACGTAACCCGCAAGGGAGAAATAATCAGAAAAAATACGGAAATTATACCTTCTCTGCTCACCATAGCACGCAAGGAGAGGCGGAACGAGGTCAACATCGCTGATGCTGAAGTGATTATCTCCGGCGGTGCCGGGTTGAAAAAGGCAAAAGATTTCTCCCTGCTGGCAAATCTGGCCGGGCTTCTGGGCGCAACCGTCGGCTCCAGCCGACCTCCGGTAGACAGCGGCTGGATACGCAAAGAGCATCAGGTGGGATTCAGCGGCAATACCGTCAAACCCAAGATTTATTTTGCCTGCGGTATTTCCGGCAGCTCACAGCATCTGGCCGGCATGAGAGAATCAGATGTCATCATCGCCATAAATACTGACCCCTCAGCCCCTATATTTAATATTGCCGACTACGGGATTGTCGGCGACCTTTATGAGGTAGTTCCGAAACTAATAGAAAAAATCAAGAGGTGCCGCGCATGAGTACAGTAGAGAAATTACAGGAGATTGTGGGCAGCGACTGGGTGGTCACGAACCGGGAGCAGATGGAGAGCTACCTTGCTGACGAAACGGCCGACGCTACAAGGCCAAAACCGGCTGACAACGTGGTTCTGGTAAAGCCGGCGAGTGCCGAAGAGATATCTGCCATATTGAAAATGGCCAATGAGGAAAAGACCCCGGTCTTTATCAGGGGAGGTGGCACCGGGATATGCGGCGGTGCCGTGCCCATTGCCGATGGCATTCTTCTTTCTATGGAGAGACTGGACCGGATTGTGGAGGTGGACAGGGACAACCTGATGGTTGTTGTCGATGCCGGCGTACCATATGGCAACATGCTGGAAGCGGTGGAAGAGGCCGGGCTGTTCTTCCCTCCTCACCCCGGTGCCGAGGGAGCGCATATTGGCGGGCTGGTCGCCTGTAACGCCGGAGGGGCAAGGGCCGTAAAATACGGCGTCATCCGCAACTTTGTCCGTGGGCTGGAAGTGGTGCTGCCGACCGGTGAAATAATCACCACCGGAGGCAAGCTGATGAAAAATAACCAGGGATTTGACCTGATGCACCTGCTCATCAACAGTAATGGCGCGCTGGGTGTGATAACCAAAGTCATCTTCCGTCTGTGTCCGAAGTTCAACAGCAGCGGCACCCTCGTCGTTTCCTACGACAGCCGCCATAAAGCCATCGATACCGTTCCCCAGATATTGCAGAGCGGCATAATACCGCTGGCCATAGAGTACGTTGAGCGCGACGTCATCGAAAGTTCGGCCAGAGCGTTGAGTATGACCTGGCCGGCCACCAAAGGGCAGGCGTACCTGATTGTGATTCTGGCTGGCGATAGCGAGGACGAAGTTTACTCTCAGGGCGAACGGGTATCGGATATCTGTGAACGGAACGATGCGGTTGATATTTTGATTGCGGAAAGGCGGGAAGAACAGGCGAATATCCTCAAAATAAGAAGTGAAATCTATTTTTCATTAAAACCATCTGTCGCTGACGTTCTGGATATAACCGTACCACCGGCAAGCATCGGCGTGATGATGGACCGGGTGGACGAGATTGCCCGGCAGTACAATGTAAAAATCCCTGCCTATGGACACGCCGCCGATGGCAATCTCCATCCCCATCTTATGACGAAGCTGGTCGAAAAAGGCATACTGCGCGATGTGAAGCGAGCGATATACCGGGAAGCAATCAAGCTGGGCGGCGTTATCACCGGTGAACACGGGCTTGGGGTAATCAGGCTTGCCGACCTGGACCTCTGCCCTGATGGTAAGACCTGGGAGTTGATGCGCGGCATCAAGCGTGTTTTCGACCCCAATAATATTTTAAGCCCGGGCGTTGGGGTGCCCTAGAATATCACCAGGTCACCACCACGCCTCTTTCCTCAAGCTGCGGGATAAAATCGCTGACTGATTTATCATCCAGTGGGTTGTCCTCCAGATGAACCTCATCTTCCGCAGCCAGCCCTCCATTCCCAATGAGGGGTGAAATATCGCCTACGCGATTTTCCTGCAGCCAGAGTTCTTCCAAGTTCGACAGGTTAACCAGGGGCGAGATATCTGTTATCTCATTGCCCTGAAGGCGCAGCCACCTCATTTTCGTGAACGAAGCCAGTGTGGCGATGTCGCTTATCTCGTTGTTGCTCAGGTAGAGCTTGGTGAGATTGGTAAGGGGGGCCAGCAATGATATATTTGTGATTTGATTATTGCTGAGGTAGAGCGAGTTTAGATTTATAAGAGAGGCGACGGGCGATATATCGCTTATCCGGTTGTTCCAGAGGTCGAGCCAGACAAGTTTGGTCATTGACGACAATGGTGCTATATCATGAATCTGGTTAATCCCGAGGTTCAGTTCAGTGAGCCCGGTGAGGGGGGTAAGCGGAGAGATATCGGCTATCTGGTTATTCCCAATGTAAAGTTTCTTCAATTTGGGTAGTGAAGCCAGCGCTGAAATATCGCTGACCCGGTTATTCCAGAGGACAAGCTCCTGCAGGTTGGTACAGTGCTCCAACCCTGTGATATCGGCGATTTCCCTGCCGGAAGCGCTGAAAGCAACCATTTTCTTCAGGTCTGAAGCACGTATTGCGCCCTCAGGCTTGTGAATAGCCTCCCGCATCGCGGCTTCAAGATTCGGGTCGGGAAAAGTTATCTCAGCTGGGCCGCAGGCACCAAGGCCCAGTGTAAATATCAGAATGATGACCATTAAGTACTTAATGCGCATTACTATTTCCCTGTTACCTGAGTAACGATTATATACATGTGCTCCTGCGTTTAGCAAACGGTTAATACGGATGAACACGATACGTGTCGTTTATAATCAACCCGTTGCAAAACATCGGCCTTTTACCTAAACTTAAAGAGCATACTTCAGTTTGTATCAGTTGCCAAGGAGGAAAAATGAAGCGGATTGGTGTTTTAACCAGCGGCGGCGATGCTCCGGGCATGAACGCTGCCATCCGTGCCGTGGTACGTACCGGTCTCAGTAAAGGCTGGAAGGTTATGGGTATTCAGCACGGCTATACCGGTCTCTGCGACAACAACGTGGTCGCAATGGGTGCCCGTGATGTGGGCGGTATAATCCAGCAGGGCGGCACCACGCTTGGCAGTTCCCGCTGTCCTGAATTCCTGACCGAGGAAGGCCGGCGAAAAGCACTGCGTACCCTTGAGGAACATGCTATCGAAGCACTCGTCATTATCGGCGGCAATGGCTCACAGAGCGGTGCCCATGCGCTGTCCCGGATGGGCTTCCCGGTGGTCGGCGTGGCCTCAACGATAGACAACGACCTGTATGGTTCCGAAATCACCATAGGAGTTGACACCGCCCTTGATGTGGCGCTGCAGGCGATAGACCAGCTCAAGGTGACTGCCTCTTCGCACCATCGCGCCTTCATCGTCGAGGTGATGGGCCGTGACTGCGGTTACCTGGCTTTAATGACGGGCATCACCGGCGGCGCGGAATACATTGTCATCCCCGAGTTTGAAACGGACGCTGAAGACGTGGTCAATGCCATCCGCATGGCCTATGAGCGAGGCAAGGCCCATGCCCTTATTGTCGTTGCCGAAGGTGCAAAATACAACGCCCACGGCCTGAATCACTACTTCTCGGAGCACCATGCAGAAGTGGGATTCGACCTGAGAATAACAACGCTGGGATACGTACAGCGCGGCGGCAGCCCTGGCGCTTTCGACCGCCTGCTGGCAACCCGGTTAGGTGCCGCCGCCACCCAGTACATTAAACAGGGCAAGTTTGGCGTGCTGGCCGGTTTGAATAAGGGACAGATAACACCAACCCCGCTGGCGGAGGTCGTAGCCAATAAAAAGCCTCTGGACCTGGACCTTCTGCGATTGTCTGAGGCGCTGAATATATAGTTACCTATTTATGGTTGAAACTCAGAAGGTCGGTAAAATGAAAGATGCGATAAGAGATATATTAGACTTCACCGGTTCACTGTTCGACGTTGTTGGGATAACGGAGCAGCAGGGCTACGGTACATTGATAGTGGTTGGTCTTGAATCGACACCGAAACGTAACCCTGATGAGTTCGGACGGGAAAACGGTGAAATCAAGTTATTTGGCTTTGAGAAGCACCTATCCCCGTTACTGGAATCGGTGCTCAGTTTCATCAGAGATAAAGGCTATAGGCCCGAACTGGTCGGCAGATGCGGCTATCCCCGACCAGGGCAGTTGAACCTTAAAGAGCTTGCCGTGCAGGCGGGGATGGGAAAACGGGGCAAACACTCGGTGGTTCTGCATGATAAATACGGGGCGCGCCTTCGTTTTGCTGCGATTAAGATAGGGGCCTCGTTTCAACTACAAGATGAGCCTGCTCTGAAAGAGGTGGAGAGCCCGGTCTGCCATAACTGTTCTCTGTGCCTCAAGGTGTGCCCGGTCTATATACTTGAGCCGTATAGAATGGCCGATGTCTCCAGGTGTCTTTCCCGCGTCGCTTTAATGAAAGAACAACAGGGACGGATCATTCCCTGTGACGAATGCCTCAAAGTCTGCCCCGCAGGGTCAAGTTGACACCTTCTTCAGGCAAGTTCGCCGAGCGTATGGCAGTGTAATTCAAGTATTCACCCGATGACCTTATATACCCAGACCTGAGGTAGTGATTCATCACCATATTGTGGGGAATAAACGGGCAGACGGAAGGATAAGGGGTAGAAATCACAGTATTTCTACATATTACGGGATAAATAATCGACGACGCTCGCTTCTATACCCTGTACCTGCTCCAGAGAATTGAAGTCCGTTCCCTGCTCCGGCATGGATAAAAATATCCGGATTGTCTCAGGAAGGTCAAAGTCGTTGGCCTTCAAAACTTCGTGCATCAACGGCATGTGCCGGTAGTAGGTCATCTGGAAAGCGATGAAAGCGTTATTCAGCTGGTCCGGTTTGCCACCCCATATGTCATGAAGCTCGCTGCCCATTGCTTCAAGTAACTGGGCTTTCATGATTAGCGTATCCAGCTCGGAAAGCTTTCCCCCATGATACTGCGCATAGAGGGCGGTGAGCTTGTCGTAATATTCCCGGTAGACTTCACTTTCTCTGAGTTTGTTACTCAATTTTTGTTTCAGGGTCCGGTAAACCGGTGAACCCTGTCCGTACTTATCCCTGGCGAAAAGCATGGCGGCGGTGTAGCTGATTATCTCTGCGGAAGGCTCTTCCAGTCCGTAGGGAAGGTCTATCTGCTCCTGCCAGTCTTCATGAAAAACGATATGGATGAAGCGGTGAAGGGGTGCCTGCATCAAAGACGCGGTCACGGGTGTACCCTTTCCGGCTATAGAAGGAATGGAATAAAAATAGGCATCATACTTCTGATAATCAAGAGATACGCTGTCCCGCGTGCCAAGGGCCGATATCAACGCGGGGTCATCGAGCGAGTACGGCAGTTGCATGCTGGATGTGTAAAACAGGTAGTCATACGCTCCTATTTCCGGGCTGTATGTTCTGAAATTCTCGGTCTCAAGAAAGCCAAGTTCTTTCTCGAAAGCCTTTATCTCTTCTATCAGTTCTAATCTCTGCTCTTCGGTGACGGGCGCACCTGGTTGGCAAGAAGAGAAAGCGGCGGCAGATACAATGGTCAAGATTATAAGTAAGGGTAGTATTTTTATCATCAACTCTGGACCAGCTCCAGAAGCACCCTGCCGGTACCCTTGGGATGCAGAAAAGCGATATGTGTACCTCCAACGCCCCTCCGGGGTGCCTCGTCTATCAGAGGTATGCCACTTTTTGATATTTCACTCAGGGCACCCTCAATATCAGACACCTCTAAAGCCAGATGGTGCATACCTTCGCCGAATTTTTCAATGTATTTGGCAATCGGGCCTTCGGGGTCCGTCGACTCAAGCAGCTCGATCTTGCTTTCGCCCACCGGCAGAATGGCCGTCTTAGTCCGCTGCTCTTCAACAACTTCAATTTCCTTGAGGCCTAGGCCCAACACCTCGGTATAGAGCTTCAGAGCCTGGTCGATGTTATTAACGGCAATGCCAATATGGTTAATCCTGGTTATCATCGTTTCCCTTCTTCAGTTCGGCCTTGATAAAGCTGGCAATTTGATTAATCGTCGTTCCCGGGCCAAAGGTTCCCGTGATACCGATTTCCTTCAACGCCGGTATATCTTTCTTCGGGATGATACCACCGCCGATGAATATAACGTCCTTGTTGCTTTTCTTTCTGAAGCTGTCAATCGTCTTTGAGAAGAGTGGCAGGTGACCGCCGGAAAGGCAGCCCAGCCCGATAACGTCAACGTCTTCCTGTATTGCAGCCTCAGCAATCTGCTCCGGAGTTAAACGCAACCCCAGATAGATGACCTCCATTCCCGCGTCCCGCAATCCCTGAGCCACGGCGATGGCGCCGCGGTCATGTCCGTCAAGGCCCGGTTTGGCTATCAGCACCCGTATTTTTTTATCTACCATAGTACACTCCACTAATACTAAAAACGCACCTTACAGCACGCTAGGTTCCTTATACTCGCCGAACACGTCTCTTAAAGCGTCAGAAATCTCTCCAACCGTGGCATAGGCCTTTACCGCCTCAATGAGAACCGGCATGACATTTTCCTGGCTCCCGGCTACCTGGCGTACCCGGTCCAGAATCTGGCTTATCTTGTCGTTATCTCGCCTGCTTCTCAACCTCTTCAGTCGCTCGATCTGCTTCTGGGCAACACCCTCATCAATCTCCAGCAGTTCCAGACCCGGTGGCTCATCTGAGGTGTATTTGTTGACGCCAACCATAACCTGTTCGCCGGAATCCACCGCCTTCTGATGGTTGTATGCTGACCGCCTTATCTCCCTCTGCATATATCCCCTTTTGATCGCTTCCAGCGCCCCACCCATCCCGTCAATGGTGGCGATATACTTCTGTATACCTTCCTCTATCCGCTTGGTCAGCCATTCCACGTAGTATGAACCGCCCATCGGGTCGACCGTATCGGCGACACCGCTCTCGTAGGCGATTATCTGTTGCGTTCGCAGGGCCAGCTGTACCGCTTCCTCGCTGGGCAGGGCCATGGCTTCGTCATACGAGTTGGTATGCAGGGATTGACAGCTGCCCAGGACCGCCGCCAGCGCCTGTAGGGCCACCCTTACCACATTGTTGAGCGGTTGCTGCTCGGCCAGGGTGCAACCGCCGGTTTGAACGTGGAATTTGAGCATCATTGACCGCTCATTTTGAGCATTGAATCGCTCCTTCATAATCCTTGCCCAGATACGGCGCAGTGCCCGGAATTTAGCCACTTCTTCAAAGAGATTGGTAAAAGCCGCGAAGAAAAAGGAAAAGCGCGGGGCAAAAGAATCAACATCCATTCCCCGGTCAACCATGGCCTGTACATAAGCGATTCCATTGGATAAAGTAAAGGCGGCCTCCTGAACGGCGGTCGCCCCGGCCTCGCGCATATGATAGCCGCTAATGCTAATCGAGTTCCATTTCGGCATATTCTGAGCGCAGTAGCCGCAGATATCCGTTGTCAGCCGCATCGAAGGTTCGGGAGCAAATATATAGGTGTTCCTGGCCACATATTCTTTCAGCAGGTCATTCTGAACGGTCCCCATAAGCTGGTTTTGTGCCACGCCCTGTTTCTCCGCAGCAGCGATGTACATCGCCAGTATAATGGGAGCCGTCGCATTGATGGTCATCGAGGTGCTCACCTCGCCAAGCGGGATACCATCCCAGAGGTCTTCCATATCCTGCAATGAATCAATGGCCACGCCGACCCGGCCCACTTCGGGGAGCGCCAGGGGATGGTCTGAATCATAGCCCATTTGGGTCGGCAAGTGAAAAGCGACGCTGAATCCGGTTTGCCCTTGCTTATAGAGGTATTTGTAACGTTTGTTTGTTTCCTCCACGGTGGCAAAACCCGCATACTGCCGCATGGTCCATAGTCTGGTGCGATAACCGGCTGGCATTATGTTCCGGGTAAAGGGATATTCTCCCGGCGGACTGGCATCGATTTCATTTTCCGGTATTTCATCTGCGGTATATACCCTGTCAACCACGATTCCATCAACTGTGGTCTTGAATTCTTTTTTCCTTTCCTTCAATTCTGCCATGACGCCTATCACTTCCTTCCCGCCAGGATTTTTCCGCAACTAATAATAACGCTGCAAGATGATATTTGCAATGATAAAATTAGGGCCACCATCGGGCAACGGCATTAAAATAATGCCGCATACTGGATAATTCTTGTAAAATTTCACCGATGATACTATTACATACGGCATGGTACAGAAGTGGGAGTATCTGGGAGTTATTTGGAGTATATAGACGTATTATCTTCGTTACTCTGGTAAGGGGTAATATAATGGTTTATTGTTCCATTTAAACTGCCTTGTTCGGGTTTTTTCCTTTTGACTTATCATTTTCTGTTTGCTAAAGTACACTAGTTTTCCGGGCTTACAAGCATAATATGAAGTTTAACGATACTTGTAAGGAGGTTATGTAAAGTTTCAGCCAATCGGCTGTTACTTTAACTTCATTATATCCGGCGGATTTTTCCCCCAGCCAATCCCTCCGCTTCTGATTCCCTGATATCAAATATTAAGTAATACTATGTCTGATAAAAGCCATAAGATACGCTGCCAAGAGGTATGGAAAATCTTCGGGCCCAACCCGGAGAGCGTATTTGATTTAATCGAAAACGGTGCCTCCAAGCAGGAGCTTATGGAAAAGACTGGTCACGTTATCGCCATCCGGGATGTCTCCTTTGAAGTTCAGGAAAACGAAGTTTTCGTTGTTATGGGTCTTTCCGGAAGTGGCAAGTCCACACTGGCGCGCTGTATCAATCGCCTCATGGAACCGACCAGGGGTTCTATCTACATTGACGATACCGATATTGCCAAGATGAATGACCAGGAACTCAGGGAGCTGCGCCGCCATAAACTGAGCATGGTTTTTCAGAACTTCGGCCTTCTCCCCCATCGTTCGGTTTTTGACAATGTCGCCTTCGGCCTGGAGGTGCGGGGAGAGAAAAAAGAGGCACGGTATAAAAAGTCTCAGGAGGCGATAGAACTGGTGGGCTTGAAAGGCTGGGAGAGGAGCCGCATCAATGAGCTCAGCGGGGGCATGCAGCAGCGGGTGGGCTTTGCTCGCGCCCTGGCGGTAGGACCAGAGATTCTGCTCATGGACGAGCCTTTCAGTGCCCTTGACCCGCTCATCCGCCGCCAGATGCAGGAAGAATTCATAAATCTGCGCCAGCAGTTGAAGAAAACCGTGATTTTTATCACCCACGACCTTCTTGAGGCTCTCACCCTGGGCGACCGTGTCGCCATCATGCGGGATGGAGAGATAGTCCAGCTGGGTACTCCCGTGGAAATTGTTAACAATCCGTCGGATGACTATGTACGCGAGTTCGTTAAAGATGTGCCTCGTGGTAAAGTGCTGCCGGTTCGCGATATCATGGAGGAACCTCTGGTAGTCATCACGGAAGAACAGCCGGTTGCGGCAGCCATCGGAGAAATGGAGAAGAAGGAAGTCGACTTTGCCTTCGTGGTGGATAGTACCGGCATATTCAAAGGTGCCTTAACCAAGGAGCATGCCATTGACACCAAGGATAACGGGTCGGTAAAAGCGGGCGAAATAGTCGAACGGGAATGCCCCACTGCGCTGCCCAATGCGACCCTCGAGCACTGCCTGCAGCTGGTAGCGGAGTGTAACATCCCGGTGGCTGTTCTCGACGAGGCGCAGCGCTTGCAGGGGATGGTCACCAGAACGGCCATAATCCAGGCTACCGGTGGTAACGGCGCCCAGAACGGCTCCAATGGGAAACGCTAGCCTGTCAGAAGCCAAATGCGGATGTTCGCTGTGCCTTCATTCATACACCAAGAGAGGAAAGGATAAAGCCTGATGCTGGATTTCCCCAAGGAATGGGATTTTGGTTGGGAAGTAATTAAATTCATAGACGGGGTGGTTGAATGGGTCGTGGTCAACTGGGACCCGTTTTTCTCGGCAATCAACAGCGGTGTTCTTCACATCCTGCTGCCCTTTGAAAGATTCCTGCTGCTGATTCCCTGGTGGGTATTTATCATATTAATTGGCTTCATCGCCTGGCGCGCTGCCGGCTGGAAATTCGGCATCATCGCGGTATCTTTCTTGATAGCGATGTCCTTTCTCGGCCTGTATGACCTGACCATGAGCACCCTTGCCATCGTTCTTACCGCCAGCCTGATATGCGTCATCCTGGGTCTACCACTCGGGATAGCCGCAGCCAGAAATAATCGCTTTGACGAATTGCTCCGCCCGGTATTGGACGGGATGCAAACGCTCCCTAGCTTCGTTTACCTTATTCCCGCGCTCATGCTGTTCGGGCTGGGTAAAACACCGGCGGTTATGGCCACGACTATTTACGCCATTCCGCCCATCATACGCCTCACCAATCTGGGCATACGGCAGGCAGATGCCGCGGTGGTCGAGGCCGGCAGAGCCTTCGGCGCCACGGCCTCGCAGCTCCTGCGCAAAATTCAGATACCGCTTGCCATGCCGACCATACTCGCCGGGCTAAATCAGACCATCATGATGGCACTGGCCATGGTCGTTATCGCCTCCATGATAGGTGCCAAGACGCTGGGGACAGAGGTCCTCAACGGTATCGCCCGTCTTGAGGTCGGCCGGGGCTTCACTGGCGGCATCAGCATCGTATTCACCGCGATTATCCTGGACCGTATCAGCCAGGGATTTGCCAAGAAGGAACGCAGAGTTATGACAAGATAGCACCAGCATCTCGGTAACAAATAGCCAAGATTACGGCAGAAAGGGGGTGAATGAATTCAGAGATAAGCGATAAACGTTTTCGTTAACTGACTGGTTGCGCTCAAGCAACTTGAGATACCATAGTTAGGAGGGAAAATGAAGAGAATCAATTCACATTTGAAACGAGGCATACTGGTTCTGGCCGTGTTGCTGCTCGTAGTTTCCATGGTGGTGGGCTGCGCCGGCCCCAAGGAGAAGCCGACCATCAAACTCGCTGATGCCCAGTGGGAGTCCCTCTGGATCATCAACGCGGTCTTCGAATATATCTCGGAGAACGGCTACGGCTACCCGGTGGAGACCATTGAGATGACCACGCCCATCGCCGAACTGGCCCTGTCCAACGGTGAGATAGACATCTGGGTGGAGCTCTGGGAGCAGAACTGGAAGGATAAATACGACGAGTACATCGCCGAGGGCAAAATCGAGAACATGGGACCTGTCTACGAGGGTGGCCCCCAGTTCTGGGTCATTCCGCAGTGGATGGCTGACGAGTACAACATAAAGACGGTCTTCGATATGAAGGACCACTGGGAGCTGGTGAAAGACCCCGAGGACCCGAACAAGGGCGCCTTCATCAGCTGTATCATCGGCTGGGAATGCGCCGAAATCAACGAGGTGAAGATGGAAGCCTACGGGCTCACCGAGTACTACAACATCATCTCACCTGGCAGCTCCGGCGCCCTGGATGCCGCCCTCTTAGGCCCGCAGATGAAGAAAGAACCGGTTTTTGGTTACTACTGGGCACCTACAGCGCTCATGGGCGCGTATGACTGGTATGTCCTCGAAGAGCCCCCGTACAACGAGGCGATCTGGGAACAGATAACCGCCGCCAGAACTGACCAGAGCCTGCGTCCCCTGTCAGAGGCCTGCGCCTACGAAACCCTTCCCACCAACAAGGGCATCAACCCACAGCTGCGCGATAAAGCGCCTGAGCTTGTCGATGTCATGGATAAAATGGAGCTGGGCCTTGCGGCCATCAACAGGGTAGCCGCCTGGGCCCTGGAAAACGAGGTCCAGGAGTGGTCACAGGCCGCCGTCTACTATCTGGAGAACTACGAAAGCACGTGGAAGACCTGGGTTACCGACGATGCCTACAAAAAGATAAAGGATGCATTGGCGCAACCATAGTAAGCGATTGCGTTTGAAATGTCTCCAACCTGTCTTCATTCAGGGGGAGCCGATATCGGCTCCCCTTTCTTCGTGCTGGATTTGTGAGTATAAACAGGTGTAAAATTTAGCTTAATGGTAAAATGTATCACAGAGCAACAGTCACCAGATTACATTAACAGGAGCGTGAACAATGATAGTTGATGTACACACCCACGTGCCAACCCATGTTTCAGAGGTACCACCGGCAGAAGAAATCGTGAACAAACAGATGCGGCCGGATAAGCCGGTCAGGCTCACCACCACCCACCGTGATTTCTTCAAGGCAATGGAGCCGGTGGACCGGGTCATCTCCTTCGGCATCGCCATGCCACCGGACCGTCCCGCCGTTATCGGGGAAAAAGACGCGAAGAAGGCCAATGACGCTACAGCCGCACTGGTGGCTAAGGCACCGGAGAAAGTTATCGGCTTCATGTCTGTGTGGCCGGATGCGCCGGACGCAGTTGAGGAAATGGAGAGGGCCTACCACGAGCTCAAGCTGCGTGGACTGAAGCTGGGGCCAAACTATCAGAACTTCGAACCCCTGGGGCAAAACGCGCTTCGTGTCTATACCAAAGCCCAAGAATGGAACCTGCCCGTCCTGTTCCACCAGGGAACCTCTCCCATACGCGATGCACCCCTCCGCTATGCCCACCCGCTGGTGATGGACGAAATCGCCATTCGTTTTCCCGACCTGCGCATCGTCATGGCCCATATCGGCCACCCCTGGCAAGAGGACTGTCTCATCGTGATACGGAAACATCCGCACGTATACGCCGATATTTCGGGGCGGTTTTATCGACCCTGGTCGTTCTACAACGGTATCCGTATGGCCTACGAATGGGGAGTGATGGATAAGCTGCTTTTGGGCTCTGATTATCCCATAACGATGCCGCAGGAGGCGATAGACGGGTTACGCAGCCTGAATGATTTTATTAAAAAACACCACCTCCCGGAGGTTCCACAGGAGCTATTGGAACAAATAATCCACCAGGATGCACTGGCGCTGCTGGGCCTGAACTGAGATTAAGCCGACTTGCTTGACGTTCTGTGATACAATATCAAGTACGGTAGAATTGAAAAATCATTGGAGGTGAAATGCTAAATCATGTTTAATTTCGATGAACTAACCAATAGCATTGTTGATGGACAGGTTGCCAAAGCAGCCGAAGCAACGCAGAAAGCGCTGGCGGCACAGGTGCCCGCCAAAGAGATACTGGACAAAGGCTTGTTGCCAGCGATGAACCGTGTGGGCAGCGACTTCGAAAGCGGGGAGATTTTCCTGCCCGAATTGCTTATGGCCGGCGATGCCATGAAAACTTCAATTGGACTGCTGAGACCAGAACTTTCAAGCCAAGGGGCTGCCTACGCCGGGAAGTACGCCATTGGCACGGTTGAGGGCGACCTCCATGACATCGGCAAGAATATCGTCGTTCTCATGCTTGAGGGAAACGGCTGGGAAGTCACCGACCTTGGCATAGATATCACCCCGGACCGTTTCTGCGAGGAAATTAGAAAAGGAAACTATGATATCCTCGGGCTGTCCGCCCTGCTGACCTTCACCATGCCCAAGATGCCGGAAACGATAAATATCCTCAAGGAAGCCGGCCTAAGAGACAAAGTCAAGGTAATGGTAGGCGGCGCTCCACTGAATCAGGCCTTTGCCGACCAGATCGGGGCTGATGCCTTTGCCCGGGACGCCGTGGAAGCGGTGACAAAAGCAAAGGGCCTTTTAAATAAATAATTGGGGGTAATAAAGATGCAGACGCTTACCAATCGAGAGCGTGTGATGAAGGCGGTTCACCTCCAGGAGCCTGATACCGTCCCAACTTTTGAACTCGATATTGATGAGAGGATTATTGAGGCGCTCAAACCTGGCGCCACCTACGAGGATTTTATCGAATACATGGATTTGGATGCCATTTGCTATCACGAGCTAAAAACGGACTCCTTTGAAGTACTGGATAAAGCCAAGGGCCTCGTCCGCGACCAGTGGGGCGCCATCAAGCAGTACTCCGGGGTATCACGTACCATCCCCATGGTTCTGGAGCCGGCAATCAAGTCCAAGGAAGACCTGGCCAAATACGTCCCTCCCGACCCCGACCTGCCAGGGCGGTTCAAGAGACTAGAAGAGGCGGTGAAAAGATTCAAGGGGAAGCGGGCTATTATGTCCGTGGTCAGACCCTTCGGCACCATTTATGGCAGCCTCCGCAACCAGGATGAGCTGTTAAAGGACATGATAAGAGACCCCGAACTGGTGGAGGGTTTAAATGAAATTACCTCCAATTACTACAAACGTTATACCAAAAACCTGATAGATGTCGGGGCTGATATAATCATTGAAACCGCTGACTGGGCATTTACCAATGGCCCCATGGTGTCACCTAAGCATACGGCCAGATTTCTCATCCCCGGCTTCAAAGAGGTCGTTGATTACTGCCACAGCCGGAACATACCGTGTCTCAAGCACACCGACGGGAACATCTGGAGCATCTTCGACCTTATTGTAGAGGCCGGCGCTGATGGCGTCCACCCGATCGACCCCGTAGCCGGCATGGACATTGGAGAAGCAAAGGAAAAGTACGGCGACAGGGTCTGTATCATGGGCAACGTTGACTGCGGCAGACTGCTGAGCTGGGGAAGTAAAGAGGAGGTCCGCGAAACGGTCAAGGACTGCATCCGCAAGGCGGGCAAGGGTGGAGGCTACATCTGCATGTCCGGCAATTCCATTCATGGCGCCGTTAACCCGGATAACTATGCCGAGATGATACGGGCCATAAGAGAGTATGGTAAATACCCGCTTAACCTGTGATAGTGCCGATTCTGCCTTCAGAATAACGCGGTAAATACTAATCCCCGCCCGTAAGAGATTGGGAACACATTAGAGCGTGTACTCAGTCTCCAGTCTATTGCTGTTAATTAAGCCACATATGCGGTGCCTTTTGACGCTGCTTTCCGGTTGGAGTAAACTTCCCTCAGGCAGAAATGAAGCTTTACGAGTTTGAAGCCGGCGACCTGTTTCGACAGGAAGGTATACCCGTCCCCGATTTCGCAGTCGTTGACAGCCCTGCGCAGGCACGTAAAGCAGCCGAAAAAATCGGGGTTCCCGTCGTGGTTAAAGCTCAGGTCCTGATCGGAGGACGCGGGCTGGCCGGGGGGGTTAAACCTGCGGAGTCTCCACAGCAGGCAGAGGAATTTGCCCGGCGGATTCTGCAATCGTCCATCAGAGGGCTACCGGTAGACAGGGTAATGGTGGTGAAAAAAGCGGAAGTGGCCCGGGAGTTCTACCTGGGAGTGACCATAGATGGTGTCGCTGGCAGCCCGGTGGTTATCCTGAGCACCTCCGGCGGCGTTTCCATCGAGGAGACGGCCAGGACTCACCCTGAAATGGTTGTTCCCAGGCAGGTTTCCATTTCGGCCGGCCTGAGCCTGCCCGAAGCAAGGCAAATGGCTCAAAAAGCCGGGCTTACTGGCGATGAATCAGCCCGCATAGCCGAGATTCTGCACAGGCTCTACAATGTTTTTCGCAAATATGATGCCACCATTGCTGAAATCAATCCGCTGGTATGCACCGTAAAAGGTGATTACCTGGCCCTTGATGCCAGGATGGATATCGACGATTCCGGTCTGTTCCGTCATCCGGAGCTGCAAATATCACCCGAAGACCGCATTGCCAGCCTCCTGGAGAGGAAGGGGCGTCAGATCGGGGTAACCTACGTGGAACTGGACGGCGAGGTCGGCATCGTCTCCAGCGGGGCAGGCCTGGGCATGGCAACCATGGACATCATCGGGCGCAGATACCGCCCGGCCAACTTCCTGGAAACGGGAGGAGGCATCTCCGAAGAACTTCTTTACCGCGTCATGGAACTGGTTATGCAGAAGAAGGGTCTCAAGGCCGTGTTCCTCAACCTTCTCGCCGGAATCAACCCCATTCATGAAGGCGCCAGGGGAATCGTCCGTTTCCTTCAGGAGCACCCGACAAGCATCCCCATCGTGGCCAGAGCGCGAGGAAATCGGCAGGAGGAAATCTGGCAGATACTGAGAGAGGGAGGAGTTGAGGTGGTCACCGACGTGGCCACGGAAAAAAGTGTGGAATACCTTTTCCGAAGACTGGAAGAAACAAGATGAGCATCCTTTTGAATCGCGATACCAGGGTGCTGGTGCAGGGCATCACCGGTCGGGTGGGCCGGGCTCAGACAAAATGGATGCTGGAGTACGGGACGAATATCGTGGCCGGCGTGACTCCGGGGAAGGGCGGCGAGGAGGTGGAGGGCGTACCGGTTTATGATAGCGTCGCCCAGGCCGTTGCCGAGCGCGGAGCGGAGGCCTCCGTCTTTTTCGTACCGCCGGCAGCGGTTAAGGACGCCGCCTTTGAGACCATAGACGCTGGCGTCAGTCTTATTGTGGTGGTCACCGAGCACGTTCCGGTACACGATGCCATGGAGATAAAGGATTACGCTTCAGGACGCAACGTTCGGCTTCTGGGGCCAACCAGTCCCGGAATCATCACTCCGGGAGAGGCCAAGATGGGCATTATGCCCGGAAACATGTTCCAGCCCGGTCGAATCGGGGTCATTTCGAGGAGCGGTACACTCGCCTACGAGATATGTGTCGACCTGGCCGAATCTGGTTTGGGCCAGAGCACTGTTGTGGGTATGGGTGCCGACCCGGTGCCATTCACCGGCATGTCCGAACTGCTGGCTCTTTTTGATACCGATCCAGCCACGGACCTTGTTGTCATCGTCGGCGAGGTGGGAGGCATGCAGGAGGAGCACGCTGCCCGGTTTATCGCCGACCGTATGAAAAAGCCTGTGATAGCCTACATCGCCGGCCACAGCGTGCCCGAGGGAAAGCGCATGGGCCATGCTGGAGCCATCGTACAGGGCGACCGGGGCACGACAAAAAGTAAAATCAGCGCTTTTCAAAAAGCAGGTGTTGATGTGGCGGAATACCCGCTGGACGTGGTGAAACTGGTTCAGAACAGGCTGGGGTAATACTGCTGGGATCAGTAAGATTGATTACTTTATGTAAATGTCGAATATCTCCTGCGTGCGGACATCATCGCCTTCCATGGATGCCCTGATGTGAGCAAGAAATATTTGCGTATTGCCTTTTTGCTTTGCCTTGAACCGGAAGACCTGAAAGAGCACAATGGTTCCGCCTTCCTTGGTCTCACTATCAACCATACTCTCCAGTAGCTCGAGCATTGATTCATCGTATTTTTCCCGCCATATATAGCCGGAATTAAGGTCGAACGATCGGGCGATGGTAAACTCATTGTTTACCTTAACTTCAATTTTCTCCACCGGCAGGAAGCCGTACTTTTGCTGCTCTTCTTCTTTCTCACCACATCCGGCCAGGAGACCAATTACTATTACAGGTATCATTGCCAGGAGTAGCCACTTAGTCATTTTTATCCCTTTCTACTTACTCTTATTCTAATTCACTGTCGAACAAAACATCAAATGAAGCAGCTATGCTTATTTCAGGCTGATTCTGGCATCCACCACCCGGTATCCCTCCCCTTTCGCCATTACTTTCACCGGATTGAAGTCCAGCTCCGCAATCTGTGGAATATCCTCAACCATGGCGGACAACCTGAGCAGCAAATCCTGCATTGCCTGGATATCGCTGGGCGGCGCCCCCCTGAAACCTTCGAACAGACTGGCCATTTTGATTGAACTGACCATTTCGCTGGCATCCAGCTCGGTGAGTGGATGCAGACGGAGGACGATATCCTTTAACAGCTCGGCCTGCACGCCGCCCAGGCCAAACATTATGAGCGGTCCGAACGTCGGGTCCTGCGTTACCCCGGCAATTATTTCAACGCCGCCCGTAATCATTTTCTGGATGGTTACACCTTCCATCTCAGATTCACGCCCGATGGCCGCCAGCTTATCTTTAATGGTATTAAATGCGGTTTTCACTTCATTTTTCGAATTGAGGTCCAATATCACACCACCCACGTCAGTCTTGTGCGTGATGGACGGCGAGTTTAATTTAACGACCACCGGAAAGCCTGCCTGCGCCGCGATGGCAGCTGCCTTATCCGCGCTCTTAGCGACCGATGTCTCAACAATACAAATGCCATAACAATTTAACAGGTCCACTGTATCCTCTGCGGGAAGCCAGAACGGCCTCTGCTTATTCCGGCTCATTGCCGTTTCTATGATACGGCGTGCCTGTTCCCGTTTAATGCCCTTGATGCGGGGCACGATGCCTCTTGGCTTTTTCGTTAACTCGCGGTACTCAACCGCTTTGGCCAGCGCTGAGACAGCGTTTTCGGGGAAGGGATAGCACGGCACAAAGCTGCCTGTCGTTCCCAATCTGGCTCTGAATCCCCGCTGCCCCATGAAGCAGGCGAGCAGAGGTTTCTTGCGCCGCTGATAAAGGGTGCTGACGCGTCGGATGGACTCTTCCACCAGCGATGAGTCTATGACCGCCGCAGGGACAAATACCGCCAGGACAGCATCGACATTATCATCCTCGGCCAGCACCCTCAGGGAACCTTCAAATTCCTTCGGGGTAACACTGCCGGTGAGGTCCAGTGGATTGCCAATCCTGATATCCCGTTTGATGAGCTGGTCGAGTTTCCCTGCCGTTTCAGAAGAAAGCTCGGAGAGGGTCAGCCCTTGCTGCTCCGAGGCATCGGCGGCCAGAATCCCCGGCCCACCGCCATTCGTCACGATGAACAGTCTTTTACCTTCAGGGAGCGGCTGGCTGGAAAGCAGCGTTGCCACGTCAAAAAGTTCCTGGATACTATCGACGCGAGTGATTCCTGCCTGGCGGAACAAAGCGTCCGAGACCACTTCGGGTGTCGCCAGCGCGCCGGTATGGGATGAGGCAGCGCGGGAGCCGACCAGCGTGGTCCCGCCTTTGACGATAACGATTGGCTTTTTGGCTGAAACACGTTTGGCGATACGGCTGAACCTGTGCGGATTACCAAACGACTCCAGGTAGAGCAGGATGACTCTCGTCGCCGGGTCATCTTCCCAGTACTGCAGCAGGTCATTGGAAGAGATATCGGCACGGTTGCCCACGCTGACAAAGTCGGAGATACCCATATTGAGGTCGTTCGCGTACTCCAGAATGACCAGCCCCATGGCGCCACTCTGGGACAGAAAGGCGATATTGCCGCGGGGTGGATAGATGCGGGAAAAAGAGGCATTCAGTCTCACTTCAGGGTCGGTGGTGAGGATTCCCATGCAGTTGGGGCCCACCAGCCGCATACCGTGGCCCAGCGCCACATCACGCAGCTCCTCCTCACGGGCGGCTCCCTCCGGCCCCCTTTCTTTGAATCCATCGGTGATGACAATTATGGCACGAACACCCTTTCGCCCGCACTCGTCCGCCACTTTGGCGACAAACTGCGTAGGCACGATGATTATGGCCAGGTCCACTTCTCCCGGGACATCAAGTATGGAAGGATAGGCCTTCACCGCCATTATGGCATCCGCCTTCGGGTTCACCGGGTAGACAACGCCGGCGAATCCGCCTTCCATGATGTTCCGGAAGACCAGCTGCCCGATGCTGCCCGGTTGCCTGGAAGCGCCGACCACCGCGATTGAGCGCGGCGCCATAACGTTTCGTATTGAAGCGACCGTCGATAGGCGTTCCCTTTCCGCCTCTTTCCTTTCCACCCGCCGACTTCTGGCTATGGGAATGGTAAGGTGGTAGACACCGCCTCTGAGTTCGCTGTCAATGTGGAATCCGTAATCTTTGAGAACGGACATCATGCGTTCGTTCTCGGCGAGGACGTCGCCTTTAAAAAAGGCGATACCATTATCACGGGCAATGTTAGCCAGCCACTCGATAAGCTTAGTGCCAATTCCCTTGCCGTGGTAGGCGTCCTCGATGGCGAAGGCAACTCTCGCCGAGCGCTTATCTGGAAGGCGGTAATAACGCCCGATGGCAACGATTTCCTTGCGCTGCTCTTTTTGCACCTCGCCAACCAGCGCAAAGGTGTTGTTATAATCCACGGTACAGAAGCGCAGGGCGTCCTCAGGTCCCATTTCGCCCGGGTCACGTTGAAAGCGAAAGTATTTGGTTTGCTGGCTTTGTCGCTGGAAAAAGGCAAGCCAGCGCTCGGTATCATCCTGACGTATCGGTCTCAGCAGTATCCTTGAGCCATCTTTCAGAAGTACTTCAGTCTCGTACTGTGCTGGATACGTTGAACTTGTTGCCACCGTCATCTTAATCACACTATCTCCCGTTTCATGAACGACGTATATATCATAAATCAGTAAAGACAAGTAGTAAAGGGGGTTGAATTCTGAATTGCCTTTGACAGGCTTCCCCGGTGCTTCTATTTTTGTTCCGGGGTGTCAATGCTCTGGTTTGCCATTTGCGGTGTTAGAGAGCATAATGGGAAAAGTTTTCCAGAATCACAGGATAAACGTAATAAGGAAGGAGCACGCCAATGAAAACAAGGAAGGTCGGTTTCATCGGTCTGGGCTCAATGGGCAAAGCGATGGCAACGAATATTGCCAGGGCCGGTTACCCGCTCACTGTGTTTGATGTCAGAAAGGAGCCTCTCGCTGAGATGGAGAAGCTTGGCGCACGGGTGGCTAAAAGCGCCAGGAAAGTCGGCGAAGAGAGCGATACGGTTATCGTTATGGTGCTCGATTTCCAACAGGTGAAAGAAGCAGTGTTACCTCCCGAAGGTGCACTCGGCGGTATGCGCAAGGGAACCACTCTCATAATTACGAGCACGATTACACCGCAGAACGTGACCGAGGTAGAAAGCGTTGCCCGCGAGCATGGTATATCGGTTATCGATTCACCGGTAAGCGGCGGCAGGTTAAGAGCAGAGGATGCCAGTCTGGCATTGATGGTGGGCGGGGAGGATGCGGTGGTAAAAGAAAACGAAGATGTCCTGAAAGCGGTGGGAAGCAATGTGTTTCACGTGGGAAAGGTCGGGCAGGGTCAGGCAATGAAAATGGTCAATCAAATCCTGGTCAGCGCCAACATCGTCTCAGTGGCCGAGGCGATGGTCATGGCGGAAAAGCTGGGCATCAACCTTCAGACCGTGTATGACGTCATCACCAGAAGCTCTGGAACCAGCGAAGTGCTACAACGGATGGGTCCGTCGATGATTGCCAGAGATTTCGTACCCAAGGTTACCGTGGACATCCTTATCAAGGATACGGGTATTATAATGGACACTGTCCGAGCACTGGAGATACCCCTTCCGGTGTCCAGCACCGTTTACCAGATTTATCGAATGGCCAGAGCCCGTGGCCTTGGTCAGAAAGACGCCATCTCGGTTTTTCAACTTCTTGAGGAATTCGCTGGCCTGTAGATTGAGGAACAGGTCAAGCATCCCGCAGCCAGTTCATGACTCTTCCTGCCTGGCCATCAGATAACCCACCCCGGCACGGGTGAGGATGATTTTGGGGTCGCTGGGGTCGGATTCAATTTTGGTACGCAGACGTCTTATATGTACCCTGATGCTATCCGCCGCATCTGGATAATCTATGCCGTACACCGACTCGGCCAGCCCGGAATGGGTAACCACCCGCCCGGCGTTTTTCATCAGGTGATGTATTATAGAGCCTTCAGTAGGCGTCAGGCTTATCTCCTGTTCTCCGCAAAAAAGTTGGCCGGCGGAGGGGTCAAACTTCAACGGCCCGCAAATCAGGGGCGTTCCTTCGCCAAACACGCCACGGCGTCGCGTCACCAGCTTTATCCGTGACAAAAGCTCCATCTGTCGGAAAGGTTTAATAACGTAATCATCCGCCCCCCACTCCAGACCCTTGACAATATCAGTCTCGTCCGACCTGACCGTCAGAATCAGGATTGGCACATCTGAGAAAAGGCGGATACGCTTCAGTACTTCAAAGCCGCTGATATCAGGCAGACCGAGGTCCAAGATGATGACGTCCGGGCTATCGGACTGGAGTAGTTCAATTCCCCTCTCTCCGAGGTGAGTAGATAGCACCTTCGATTCAGGCCAGCTTATCTGGAGTGCCAGAGATATGGCTTCCACGATTGCCTGGTCATCCTCAATGATGAGAACTTTCATGATTTACTTCCTGTGTTAACTTTTTCCTTCTGCCCGGTTCCGGCCAGCGGTATGGAAAAGCCAAAAGTGCTGCCCTTTCCTTTTTCACTTTTTACCCATATCCGTCCCCCGTGAAGCTCCACCAGCTTCTTGGACAGGCTCAAACCAAGCCCCAGACCACTCAATCGCTCTCGATCGCTCTCAAGAGAGCGGTATGGCTCAAACAGTAATTTCTGCTCATTCCCGCTTATCCCAACGCCGGTATCCTGAACTTCCACCACCAGATTATCACGCTCTACCCTAGCTTTCAAGGTTATTTTACCTCCGGGATGTGTAAACTTTATCGCATTGTTCACCAGATTGAGTACAACCTGTCGGAAACGCTCTTCATCAGCCACGATTACTGGCAGTGTGTCTGGAAGCTTTGCGGTGAGCGTCTGCTCGTTGCGAATGGCAACCGGTATCTCTTCATCAACAACCCTCTGTAAAAGTTGTTTTGGGTCCATGGGTTCCGGATTCAGCCTCAGCATACCGACCTCGCCTTTGGCCAGGTCAAGAAGTTCGTCGATTCGCCGGTTCAGATTGTTTGCTCCGTGACTGATATTTTGCGCCAGGCCATACAATTGCTCGTCTTTCAGCTTTTGCATCAGCAGCTCGCTTGATGCCATTACCGGCGTAATCGGTGTTTTCAGTTCGTGTACCAGTGCTCTGGTAAATTCAATCCGCTTTTGTATCTCCGCTTCCAGAGTCTTTCTCAGTGCTCTCTCCTTGTTATAGAGTTCCTGCAGTTTATCTTCCGCCCTCTGGCGCTCCGTAATATCGCGGGCCGCTCCCAGGATGCCAATGGCACGTCCCTCAGTATCCCGAAGCGCAGACATTATCGCCTCAACCCAGACCGTGGAGCCATCCTTGCGCTTTACCTCAAGCTCCAGCGTCCTCGACCGGGTCAGGTCTTTTGCTTCCTCGCCTTCCCTGGCACTTTCTTCCATAAAAACGTCCATCGCGTGTTCGAAGGAGGCAGGGGTAAGAACCTGGTCCAGCGACTGTGCCCGGGCTTCTTCGACGCTATGTCCGCTAAGCCGTACCACCGACGGGCTGACGTAGGTGAACTTCAAATTCACGTCCATGGCTAAAATGACATCGGTGGCGTTTTCTGCCAGCAGGCGATAGTGCTCTTCGCTTTCCCGCAGCTCACCCTCCGACTCCTCTATTGCTGCCAGTAAACCATTGATAGTGCCCGCCAGAACGGAGAGTTCATCTGTCCCCGGCATCTGGACCCTTTCTGTAATATCACCGCTGGTGCCAATGCTCTGGATACCATTGCTCAGGTGGGTAAGCCTGGACAGCACCTGCTTTTCCAATAGCAGGATAGTAACAATGCCAAACAGCAGTCCGGCACCAACAATCATCAGCATCAGATAGGCAATGGCCACGTCCTGCTCGTAGATACTGACTGAACCAGCACCATTATTATCGAGCAGGATACTTTCGGACAGGAAATAGAGGATAACGATGAGTCCGAGAAACATCGTGCCGACAATAATTCGGGTTTTTCTGCGCAGAGTCATTATGCTGCCTTCAGCTTGTATAATGATGCCGGGTTGTCCCTGAGCATCCGCCGTGCCATTGAAACGGCTTCATCTTCACTAAGGTAGCCCTCATCGACCTTCTCGGAAAGGACACGGGCCACCATCTGACGCGCCATTACCGCATGCCCGTATGCCATCTCCACCGTCATTGAATCTCCACCAAAGGCCATGATTTTATTTCCGGGGACCGTCTCTATCAGTTCGTGCAGCAGTCGCCTAGCCATCTCCGGCGAGATAATGGGCAGCCAGGTAATGTCAGCCGTTACATTGGCAAAGTATTTGGCCAGCGTTGCCCACTCGTGAACGTATGGATATCCTCCGTGGAAGAGGTCGAATTTGGCCTCCTTATACTCAATAAACAGGTTTACCAGATGGGTGGGGTCGGCATTGGTGATGATGTTTTCATTGCCTTCCTGCAGGCCGGTATGTACCTGAATCGGTAACCCGACTTCAATGGCCGCGCGGATTACCTGATGCATCATATAGTCCTGGAGCGGTTTGGCCTCAAGCCAGGCGAGTCCCTCACCAAGGTGGCTGGCAATTCGGTTGAAGGCGATTTCCGCCTCATGCCGGGATACTTTATCGTACTTCAGGACGCGATTGTAGGCGAGGGCGCTTTTGACCGCCACAGCGCCTCCGGCTACATATCCCTCCAGCGCGGTGCGCATCGCCTTTACCAGGTCATCCAGTGAATGTATGGTTATTCCCGATTCCCCTTCAAGGATACCGAGGTCGGCCCGCGACAGCACGCCTACGAAATGGTCCAGCCGCATGGTCGGGACGAAGATATCTGGCTGCAGGTCCGTGCTCTGCCAGTCAACGATGGACACGGCAATATTTGCTTTTTCCCTCATAACATAGCGATACCAGTCCGGCTTTCTGGATTTGGCGATTGCCTCGGAAAGCTGGCGGTAGGTATTCCGGTTCAAATCATCAATGCCGAATATACCCCGGATGGTTATCAGCGTCTGCTTTGCGTAGGCCGTATTCCTTATCATCTCCCAGAAAGGCTCCATCGCCTGCCAGCGCTCGTCCAGAGACATATCTGCCCTTTCCGGTTCAGGGATGAAGCGGCGTACTTTGCGTCTCTTATACGCCTCCACCCTCACGCGGTGCATCGGGAAGCGTATGGCCTCCATCATGCGCGGCGACAGTCCCGCCGAAATCAGGTCGCTGGAATTATAGTGCGCAAAAAGGTAACTGAAGTCCACGGCGCACTCATTGCGTTCCGCCTCGAGCATGATATGTTCGTGCGTATCGACAAGGGAGATGCCTTCAACCTCTGCCTTTATCCGCTCATTGGTCTGGTTCACTATTGCCCCTCTCAACCTTTCAACATTTACTTATCATACACTACAGGCTATCGATTTCAGATTAGCACCAGTATGGAGTTATGTCAACGCATTGATTCGGGTCTGAAAGTATGACAGGTGAACTTTATTCAGAATTTGCCTTTGAGTTTCTCATAGGTCTCAGCCAGAGCCTCCGGCAGCACCTTCACATCGGCCAGAACGGGCATAAAGTTGGTATCTCCCTGCCAGCGCGGCACTATATGGGTATGGACATGGTCCGCTATCCCGGCACCGGCCACTTTCCCCAGGTTCATGCCAACATTAAAGCCCTCAGGATTCATTTCCTGACGAAGAACCTCGATACAACGGCTTACTATCTCGAAATGCTCGTTTCTCTCTTCAGCAGTGAGGTCTTCCAGGTTGGCCACGTGGCGGTAAGGCGCGACCATTAAATGGCCCGGGTTATAGGGATAGTTATTCAGTATGACGAAGTTCTTAATGCCCCGGAAAAGGATATAATTATTAACATCGTCATCCTGCGTGGGATTTTCACAGAGAAAACAGCCCCTCGGTTTTTTCATGCTGATGAACTGCATGCGCCACGGCGCCCAGATCCGTTTCATAAAGCGCTCCTTATTCCTTCACTTGCTGCTATTTTAATCGGCGGACCTCAACACGTCAACGAAAGGGCTGATACTTTTATGGTTTTTGTCGCAATAGCGTTTTTCCCAAGTGGTATAATAATGCTGAGAAAGTGAGGTGACGGCTATGACTATCGTGGTCAATGATAGCAGTTTGCAGATTGAACAGCTCCAGCTGGGACCTTTTGGCACTAACGCCTACATTCTTATCTGTCAGGAAACCAAAGAGAGCATTATCGTGGACGCTCCCGCCGAAGCGGATAAAATCATATCACGACTGAAAGGCACTACTCCCCGGTATATTCTGCTCACCCACTCCCACATGGACCATATCGGTGCACTTGCCCAACTCCGTTCCGAGTTGAAAATACCCCTGGCGGCTCACGCCGCTGATTCCAGCATATTGTCTCCGCCACCGGAGATATTGCTCGAAGATGGCGATACCATTGACTTCGGGAAGATTCAGATTACTGTCCTGCACACACCCGGGCACACGCCGGGCAGCCTCTGCTTCAAAACAGGGAACTATCTGCTATCGGGAGATACCCTTTTCCCGGGAGGGCCGGGCAAGACGGGAACACCCGCCGACTTCGCACAGGTTGTAAAATCGATAACGGATAAGATTTTCACGCTGAATGATAATACGCCGGTTTATCCAGGACACGGAGAGCCAACCACTATAAAGAAGGAAAAAGAAGAATTTAAAATCTTCTCCTCACGCCCACGCGACCCCAACCTCTGTGGTGATGTGCTCTGGCTTTCGTCCTAATAATGGATTCAGCTACCAGAGGATTTCCTCACGGTGAAAGGCCTCGGCGAGCTCGTATTCCGTTCCCTTGGCCCTGTCTTTTGCCCACTGCCTCATCCTTTCCTCCAGGTCCGGAAAACGGCTGTTGCCTACCTGGCTTTCGTGACAGCGCAGTGCCTCCAGCTTGATATGAAAGGTATCCGTGATATCGGAGCGGTGATTGATATTGTCGATGATGGTCCACATCCAGACCTCTTTCACCCGGTGTGGCTTGAGCCCTTCTTCCAGCAGGTCGGGATAGGCAAGATGGTCTCTGGCTAATGGGAAAACGGCGTCCAGTACCACCTGCCCGGTAACTCTGTGGTCACGGTGCCAGATATACCGGCGATACGGGTCAGCCGAGACGACGATGTCGGGTCGGTACATCCTTATCAGCCGGACGATTTCCTTGCGGAACTCGGGCGTATCTTCCAGGCTCTGGTCTGCGTGGCGCAGGAAAATAACCTCTCTCACGCCGAGCACTTCAGCGGCACAGCGTTGCTCACGCTCTCGAATTTCAGCCAGGGCCTCCGGCTTTACGCTGTAATCACTGGTACCCTTGTCACCGTTGGTGCAGACAACGTAGACAACTTCCTTACCTTCCGCCACCCATTTGACCACGGTGCCCGCTACGCCAAACTCGGCGTCATCCGGGTGCGGTGTGATGACAAGGACATCGGCTTTTTTAACTGACATTGGGGAATCTCCTTGTTTCCGAGGTACTAATTAGCATTGTATAACATCGGGGTACTTGATACAATTTTGGGATAGGAATATGCCATAATGAGCCAGCAGACCTACAACATCAGAAATTACCGGCCCTCAGATTTCGATGAATACGTAAACTTACACATTGAAGCAGAGAAGATAGACCGGTCGGGGCTCTGTACTTCACGGCAAACACTCCGGGAATATTTGGAGCGACCTCTCTATAACCCGGAAAAAGACCTTTTTATCGCCGAGTCATCAGGGAAAATCGTTGGCTTCCTGAATATTAAGACGGAAATGATCACCCGCCGGGTGCTGCTTGATTGCCTGGTGCATCCCCAGCATCGGCACAAAGGTCTGGCGAAGCGACTTCTTGAGCAGGTTACACAACGCGCCAGAGAGCTAGAGGTCGAGGTAATGCACGTCAATGTTTTGGAGGCAAATACCGCCGCCCGGGAGATACTCTCCAGGTTTGGCTTCAGCATAGTCCGGCAGTTCCTCGAAATGAGCCTTTCTTTATCCGAGGCAAAGCTGCCGGATACGTTAAACAGTGAATTCACTCTGCGCTACCTTCAGCAAGGCGAGGAAAAAAGACTGGCTGACGTCCAGAATTGCTGCTTCACCGATACCTGGGGTTTCAATCCGAATACGCCGCAAGAGATTGCCTACGCTTTAAACCTGAGCGGTGCCTCAGCAGAAGACGTTGTCCTCATATATGATGGTGCTCGACCTGTCGGATACTGCTGGACTAAGATAAACTGTGAAAAGAGTACGGAAACGGGGAAGGAAAAGGGACGCATCTTTATGCTTGGCGTCGACCCTGATTACCGCAGCAGGGGCATCGGCAGGCTGGCGCTACAGGCAGGACTGTCTTACCTCGAAGATAAGAGCATTAGAGTTGCGGAATTAACCGTGGACAGCGAGAACCCGGCGGCCTTTTCACTCTATAAATCTTTCGGCTTTCAAGTTACGGCACGTAGCTTATACTATGAAAAGCAGGTTGATTAGCCGGCTCCGTCTGTTCCGTTCGCCAGGAGCGCACGGCACTCTCTGGCTACAGCCCCGGCGATATTCGGCCAGCTAAACGGCTCCAGCGAAGACCGCATTATCGATGCCAGATGCCCATTGTCATCTGAGCGCGATAGTGCCAGCTTTATCTCGTCCGCCAGCCTGCTGGGCTCATTGTCATTGACCAGGAAACCGGTCTCACCATGCCTGATAATGTTTTCCGCTCCGCCCACTTTCGTCGCCACCACGGGGGTGCCGCAGGCAAGCGATTCCAGCGCTACCAGGCCGAAGCTTTCATAATATGACGGGACAACGCAGACATCGGCCGCACTGTAGAGAAGTGGCAAATCAGACTGCTTCATCAAGCCCAGAAAGTCGACCGAGTCCCCTATCCGGAGCTCCTCTGCCAGCTTCCTCAGTCGTTCGATTTCATGTCGACTGTTCCCCCCACCACCAACGATTAGAAGTCGCGGCCGACAACCATTCTGAAGATAGGTCATAGCCATCATCAACCGGTCGATGCCCTTTAGCGGTTCAATGCGCCCGACGAATATAATGGTCTTATCATCATTCAGACCAAGTTGTTTTTTGGCCTCTACCCTGTCCATCGGTCTGAACATATCCATATTTACGCCGCAGGGGATGACTTTGACTCTTTCCGCCGAAGCACTGTAGTGCCGTATCAGGTCTGCCTTTTCTTTTTCGGTAGCAGCAATAATGCGACTACAATCGCTGATGACGGAGCGTTCTGTTTTGATGCGGAGCTCAGGCTCTTTTTCCCCAACGCCGACCGCGTTTTTCACCGCGCCCAGGGTATGGAACATGATCATGTGAGGCACCCGCCACCATTTCTGCAGATGCTTTCCCGCCCAGGCTGACAACCAGTAATGGCTGTAAACCAGGTCGTAGTGCAGGTGGTTACGTTTGCGGAAATCCTCAAGGCGCCTGGCAAAATCAGGGAGGTGGGGGTATACTGCCAGCTTGTGTATTTCTTCATCCTCGCCCGCCCTGAGATGAATGAGGCGAGCATTCTGTCCCAGCTCATATATTATCTTGTCCTTGGAGTCGTGAACTCTGGTATATATATCAACCCGATGCCCCAGTTTGCCCAGCTCACGTGCCAGCTCCAGGACGTAGACGCTCATGCCGCCAGTGTCTTTGGTGCCCAGCTTGCCCACCGGACAGCTGTGCGCACTGAGCATGGCAATCTTGAGTGATTTTTCGCTTGGCAAAATATTTCTCTCCTTGTACCTCTATTTAATCGTTACCCGGCAATTGTACAGTCTGATTTCACTGCCCCCAAGCTGGTATTTATACTTCTCGGCGCCCTTGAGAAAATCCCATTTCTTTCTGCCCCGATTGATGCTCTCCTTGATACAGAGAACCTTGGAAAGCAAACCAACGCTCAGGGAATCGTACTGGGGGTCGTAGGCGCTGTTATAAAGATACATCACCTGGTTGCAGTCAAAGCCCATGATCATGGCCGCCGGCTGCGCCTCCACTTCAAGGATACCATATCGCAGCAGTTTGATTCCCGCCATAGCTTCAGCCAGCGCTCGGAAAAACGTCTCTATCTGAGCTGTCATGAAATCCGCCTTTTCCTCACGGCTCAGGGAAAAGAGTTTTAGGAAGGTGTCAGTCAGCTTGCTGACATCTTGTGGACCAACTTCATGACAGCGATATTGCACGTCTCCGGCACCCCACAGCCTTCTCAGCTTGCGCCTTACCTCGTGACGCTGTTTCTTGTCCAGTCCCTCAAGGTATTCCTCCCAGTTGGCGGGTAAATCCATCTCCACGGTTACATCGCCTTCCTGGCAGATTACACTGCCGCCGTGTTTTTCGACCACAGCTACCAGGCTGGTAATCACGCTTGAGTCCGGCCTCACCGGGTTCAGTTCCAGTTGCTGGATACCTTTCCTGGCCAGGTCATCAAGCAGGACATTGAAAAATTCAGCTTCTCTTCCGGGCACGATGATGAAGTCCTGGTAATCACAGACATCAGCATTGCCCACAAAGCATGCTTCTTTGCCTTTGAGATGAAGCGGGGCGATACCGATAATACCTGACTTATCACGTACCGCGGTCAGGTATAATTCCGATTTTGGCTGAAAAGTACGCCACCAGACTTCCAGCCACGCCGGTAAAACAAAAATAGAACCCCACTTCAACCCAGAGCCAGGATCATTCCAGTATGAAGTGAGGCGGTCGAAACTCTCCTGAGTTACGGTAAAATTCATATTTAGCTACCAGTGTATCACCTTGCTAGCCGCAAAATCAATTTGGATAGAACGGCGTTATTTTTTCGTTTTATCTTTTTTATCTTTGACATTAAACCGGTATTCCCTGGTCCTGCTGAAAATGGCGGTGAAGAGATGGGCCAGAAAGACCAGGACGCCGACAAAAACGATTACGGGTGCAATATCCTGCATTGATGCCGTACCTTTTTACTTCTGATAATGGATACTTTAGGTAGCCGAGCCCACTTTGCCAAGAGCCGATTTTGCCCTTACCTCGCTGATATAGTATAATGTGTTTGGTTTGTTAATCTTCGAAAGGATTTTATCATGACCGAGAAGTCTCTGACTGATGTTAAAACATTTATTGAAAACGTAAACAAGAAAGATAAGCGCAACGGCAAGAAGATACGCTTTGCCTGGATGAAACGGAAGGGGAAATCGAGCCAGTAGACACTAAACCTTATTTGTGCCGGCTCATCGCCGGTTCAAAAGGGTGCCCCCTGCGAGCAAAATCAGGTTGATAAGTATCTGAAGCGTCAACTTCCTGCACCCAGCCATTCTCTATCCCCAGTTCATCCAGCAGCCCGATGACCTCTTCATATTCCTGCTCATTGATTCTGCGACTAATTAAAGGTATCCGCGTAGCACGGTGGGCCGGGTAATACTGCGCCATGATGCTGACCGTGACCGCCGGAGAAACCTCGTTGACCAGCCAGGCGAGCGATTCCCGACTTCCCGCCAGCCGGTTGGGCAGTATCAGGTGTCGCACGAGCAATCCCTTCTGCGCGATACCGCTTTCGTCCAACGCCAGGTCACCAACCTGCCGATACATTTCCTTAATCGCGTCTCTGGCTCGCTCCACATAGTCCGAAACCCGCGAAAGTTTCCATCCCCAGCTATTTGAGGCGTATCGGAGGTCGGCCAGATAAACGCTGATGATGCCGTCAAGCGATTCTAAAGTATCCACAGAATCATAGCTGCTGGTATTGTATACCAGCGGTATTTGCAGGCCCATCGGCACTGCTTCCAGCAACGCTTTTACTATCTGCGGGACGAAGTGCGATGGCGAGACAAAGTTGATATTGTGGCAGCCCAGCTCGTTCTGGAGATAAAGCATATAGCTGGCCAGATTTTTATAATCAACCTGCTTGCTTTGCTGTGCTCTGTGGTTTTGGCTTATCTGGTGGTTCTGGCAGTAAGCACAGCGCAGATTGCAGTTGCCGAAGAAAATGGTCCCCGAGCCTTTGTCCCCGGATATGGCCGGTTCCTCTCCATGATGGGCACAGGCCGCCGCCACAATCGGCAGGTAGCCGGAATGACAGAAACACTTCTCGCTTTCCAGTCGATTAACGCCGCACTTCCTCGGGCAGATATCACAGGAACGCAACCGCGCCTCCAGAGTCCTGGCACGATGCGCTAATTCGCCCGACTTATACAACGCAATGTATTCAGGTTCCATAATTACAATGGCCAATAATTACTGCTTTTTGCGCTTCACCTCTAGGACGTGCTGTTTCAAATCCAGGATTTCGACTTCTTGCTCCGCCGACACATTTCCTTCCACCGATCTTGCTTTCCAGTATTCACCCTCAATCCGTATCACACCGCTGGGAGTTAGTGGTTCAATTACTTCACCCACCAGACCAATCATGCCTTCCCGACCGGTAACCTGTCTGGCGTGAAAAGTGGGTATGACCAGTTTATGAATGACAAAGACTAAAGTACCCAGTAACAAGGCGACCACAATCGCTAACCAGAGCGGTAGGCTGATTTTAAAAAACCAAAGAGCGGCCAACACCAAAGCTATGGCTACCGCCTCGTCCAGGAGCAGGACAGTAACTTTAAGCCAGTCTTTAATTGTGCGCTTAGTGTTCTCCTTCACCATGCCCTGACTACCTCCCCCTATTACCCTAATATGGCAGCAAGCCTACTCTTGAAGGTCGAATTGCCACTGGCACCAGTATTCCGGCGGGTGTTCGTCTGGAGGACAGGTCACACAGGTCAATTTGATTCTGGGGTCAATAACCTCGATATAGGAGTTGAGGTATGCCTTACCCACCGACTTGCAGGGAAATTCACCCCTCCCATCCCTGAGCCTCGCCTTCTGCGGCGGGCAGTCGGTGAAACGCAGCACCGCCCGCTCATCGGTAAGCTCCACAGCCTTCGGCTTGAAAACGTTCAGAACCGGGTCGAGCTCGATGACCCTGATAAGCTGTCGCATCGGGCTGCTTTCCTTAATCGGCAAATATTTCGGCACCCGTCTTGCCTGCGTCAGACATAATCGCCGCCAGACCTCGATATCTATTTCCAAGGCCGCGTCGAGACCGTATTTCTCCTCCACCAGCGTGACCCAGAGGCCGTCAAGCGTATAGGCGCCTCGTGAGCACAGCTCCACCAGCTTTTCAGCCGGTATCTTGGAATATTCATCTTTAGCCATAAATTATTACCTCTATTGTGGTTGGGGCTTAAATAAGTGTTCAGGGGTTTTTAAGTGAAATTCACCTGTCCCCCTGCTTCTCTATCTTTGCCCAGGTATCCCGTAACGGCACCGTCCGATTGAATACGATTTTCCCGGCAGATGAATCGGTATCGACGCAGAAATAGCCCTGCCTCTCGAATTGGTACCGATTTCCGGGTGTTGCGCCGGCAAGACCGGGTTCAACACGGCACGAGGTCAATATTTCCAGGGAATTGGGGTTTAAATAAGCCTTGAAGTCAGCCCCATCCTCCACATCAGTCGGGTTTTCCTTGCTGAATAAGTGCTCGTACAGGCGTACTTCAGCTTCGAGGGCGTGCTCAGCCGAAACCCAGTGCAACGTTGCCTTGACCTTCCGTCCATCCGGGGAGTCACCGCCCCGCGTGGCCGGGTCATAAGTGCAGCGGAGCTCAACCACCTCTCCGCTCTGTTCATCCTTGACCACATCCACACAGGTGATAAAATACGCGTATCTCAGCCGCACCTCACGGCCCGGCGCCAGGCGGAAGAACTTCTTCGGTGGGTCTTCGCGAAAATCCTCCCGTTCGATATATAGCACGCGCGAAAAGGGTACCTTTCGTGTCCCCGCGCCGGGGTCCTCGGGGTTATTCACCGCATCCATTTCTTCCACCTGGTCTTCCGGATAGTTCTCAATGACCACCCGCAGCGGGCGCAGCACTGCCATAACGCGTTGAGCCTGCTTGTTTAAATCCTCGCGGAGGCTGTGCTCAAGCAAGGCAATATCGATGGTACTGCCGGTCTTCGCCACTCCAATGCGCCGGGAAAAGTTGCGGATGGACCCCGGTGTGTAGCCACGTCTGCGCAAACCCGATATCGTCGGCATCCGTGGGTCGTCCCATCCACTCACATACCCTTCCCGTACCAGTTCCAGAAGCATGCGCTTGCTCATCACGGTGTAGGTGAGATTGAGTCGGGCAAACTCTATCTGCCGGGGATGATAAACGCCCAGCTCGTCCAGGAACCAGTCGTATAATGGACGATGGTCTTCAAATTCCAGCGTGCAGATGGAATGGGTAATCCCTTCGACGGAATCCTCAAGGCCATGGGCCCAGTCGTACATCGGATAGATGCACCACTTATCG
>JAHJTL010000014.1 GCA_018829775.1 Chloroflexota bacterium
CCATACGCATTGACCAAATATTTGGGTGAACATTGCACGCTCCATTGGGGTAAAATCTATAAACTCCCGGTTTTATCGCTACGACTCTTTAATGTGTACGGCCCCCGTTCCCGAACTTCTGGAGCCTATGGCGCCGTCTTCGGTGTATTCTTAGCCCAGAAGATACATAATAAACCATTTACCGTGGTGGGGGATGGCACCCAAACCAGAGATTTTACCTTCGTTTCTGATGCTGTCGAAGCACTGATCATAGGGGCCAAATCCAGCATTGAAAACGAAGTGATGAATGTCGGCAGTGGCAATACTTATAGTGTTAATCGACTCGTAGAACTTTTAAAAGGGGATATAGTTTATATACCAAAACGTCCTAGCGAGCCCGACTGTACCCATGCTGATATCACGAAAATAAAGAAACTATTGGGTTGGCAACCACGTATTACATTAGAGAGAGGGGTTGATATTTTATTGGATAACATTGACTACTGGCTTCAAGCACCGGTTTGGACGCCGGAAACAATTGCTGAGGCCACAAGGGAATGGTTCCAGTATCTCTCGCAGGAAATTATTATCACCTGAATCAATGAATATAAAAAAAGAAGTAGAAAAAAGCGATGGCACAGTCTAAGAGTCAAAGAAAAATTAAAACTATCATAGAACTGGCTAAAATTATATGCCTGCTTAAAAAAGAGGGTAAAACCGTCGTGCACTGTCACGGCGTTTTTGATTTACTCCATCCGGGTCACATCAGGCACTTTGAGGCGGCAAAGCGGGAAGGTGATGTGCTTGTAGTAACCGTAACCCAGGATAAATATGTGGCTAAAGGTCCGGGGCGTCCCGTCTTTAACGAGCAACTCAGAGCCGAGTCTGTTGCTGCTCTTCAAGCCGTTGATTATGTAGCGATTAATGAATGGGCCACTGCAGTGGAAACAATTAAACACATAAAACCCGATGTTTACTGCAAAGGCAGTGATTATACTGATGTTAAAGAAGACCTGACGGGGAAAATAAAGGATGAAGAAGAGGCAATTAAATCCGCTGGTGGTCGAATTCATTTTACAGAAGAAATAACGTTCAGTTCCACCAAGCTAATTAATATTCACTTTGATGTCCTGCCAAACGAAGCTAGGGATTTCATCGACGAAATACGAGATAAGTACTCGCCTTCAGATATTATTAATCGATTACAAAACCTCCAGAATATGAGGGTCCTGGTTATTGGGGACACAATTATCGACGAGTATCACTACTGCAAACCACTTGGCAAATCACCAAAAGAAAACCTCATCCCAGCGCGATACCTATCTGATGAAACGTTCGCTGGTGGCATATTGGCTATAGCCAATCATGTAGCCGGCTTCTGTAACGAGGTTGAAGTGGTAACCTGTTTGGGTACGGTAAATGGTTACGGAGATTTTATACTGGCCAACTTAAGGCCCAACGTGAAAAGTAAATTTTTCTATCAACCTGATTCAACGACCATAGTCAAACGCCGTTTCGTTGAAACAGAACTCTTGAAGAAACTATTCGAAGTTCAATTTCTGAATGGTCACCAATTAAATGGTTCGTTAGAAAAAGATATTTGTCAATACCTTGAATTAGATGTCGCCAATTACGACCTCATCATAGTCGGTGACTACGGTCATGGATTCATAGGGAAGAAAATAATAGATGTCCTTTGTGAAAAGGCAAAGTTCCTGGCGGTAAACGCTCAGACCAATTCGGCAAATATTGGATTCAACCTGATAACAAAATACCCACGTACGAATTATTATTGCATTGATGAGCCGGAAATTCGTCTGGCTACTCACGATAATTTTGGTTCTCTGGATGTACTGGTAAATAAGGTAGCGAAAGAGCTTCAATGTCACCGTGCGGTAGTGACTCAGGGTCATCTCGGTTCCCTCGTTTACAACCAAGACAATGGTGTAATAGAAGTACCGGCCTTTTCCCGCGAAGTAGTAGATAGGGTAGGTGCCGGTGATGCTTTTTTTCAGTAACATCCCTGTGTGTTGCCGCAGGATTCCCCGATGACCTAATCGGATTTATCGGGAACGCCGTTGGCGCTCTGGCCATACGTATTGTAGGCAATCGCTCTCCAGTAGAACCCGTCAGCCTGTTTAAATACATCGGGACACTTCTTAAGTAGGAGAAGATGTATGAATGATTTCGGGAAACGAATACTAGTTACCGGCGGATGTGGCTACATTGGCTCAGTTCTGGTACCAAAGCTGGCTCAAAAATATCAGGTCACTGTTCTGGATAGCATGCTCTTCGGCAATCATTTACCAATTATGCAGAATGTCGATGTCGTGAAAGGAGATATCAGAGACCTGCAACTTCTGCTCTCCATGTTGCCGGGAAATGATGTGGTAATTCATCTAGCGGCTATAGCTAATGACCCATGTTCTGATCTTGATCCATCCTTAACCTATGAAGTAAATAGAGATGCGGTAATACAACTAGTTAATGCAGCCAAGAACTGCGGCGTAAAGAGATTCATAAATGCTTCAACCAGCAGTGTCTACGGGGTTAAAGAGGAAGCCGCCGTGACCGAGGAACTTGTTCTGGAGCCGATAACGCTTTATGCCAAATTAAAAGCCGAAACAGAAAGGGTCGTAGCCAATGCGGCTCGAGATGGATTGACCACTGTATCAATCAGGTCGGCAACCGTGTGCGGGGTTTCACCGAGAATGAGATTCGATGTCATCGTTAATATATTGGCCAAGTTAGCCATTACCAATGGGGTAATAACGGTACATGGAGGTGCCCAGTATCGTCCCAATATACACATTGATGACATTACGGATTTATATGTCATGCTGGTTGAAGCCCCCGCGGAAAAAATCAATGGCAAAGTGTTTAATGTTGGCACAACCAATTACGCCGTTGAAGAAATCGCCAACATGGTCCGTGAAGAAACAGGTGCCGTTATCGAGATAAATGCCGATATTGCTGATAACCGCTCCTATCGCATATCCTCGGAAAAAATAAAGGATGAGCTGGGATTTCAGACAAAGAAGACCGTTAGGGAAGCCATTCAGGATATTAAAGGCGCATTTGATAGAGATATGTTCCCCAATGCTGACAATAGTATTCACTACAACATAAGAACAATGAAAGAATTATTCGCCGATAGAATTGGATAAGTAATAAAGAGCTGGGATTGAGTTTCGAAGTTCGATTGTTTTCTATATTCTACTACCTCATTAACCGACAGCTTTGTCCGACTATTGATTCGGCTCGTTGAAAGATATGGCGAAAACTACAGTCAATACCACCAAAAACTTGGCAAAAGGTATCCCGCAAGGTACCTTGCTATCCATGCACGAAATGATGCTGAGAATCCGGAAATTTGAAGAGAAAATCGCTGACGTTTATCCGGAACAGGAAATGAGATGCCCGACTCATCTTTCGATTGGACAGGAGGCAGCCGCAGTGGGCGTCTGCGCGGCATTGCAGCGTGAGGACCGCATCTTCAGTACCCACCGCTGCCACGCTCATTATATGGCCAAGGGTGGCGACCCCCGCCGTATGATTGCCGAGTTGTATGGTAAGAAAACGGGGTGCTGCGGTGGTAAAGGCGGGTCAATGCATTTCACTGACGAATCGGTGGGCATGATGGGCACGTCGGCCATTGTCGGGGCCTCAATACCGCTGGCTGTTGGCGCCGCATTAGCCTCGACTATGCAGGGGGCAAACTATCTTGCCGTAGCTTTCTTCGGTGATGCCGGCGTAGAGCAAGGCGTCTTTCATGAAAGCCTGAACTTTGCTGCGCTGAAGCGCCTGCCGGTTATCTTCGTCTGCGAGAACAACCTCTACGCAACCCAGACCCCGTTGCATAAAAGACAGGTCATAGATAATATCTATCAACGCAGCGCGATATATGGTATACCGGGTGAACGACTGGATGGCAACGATGTGCTCGCTGTTTACCAGGCCACTTGTCAAGCTGTAAAACGCTGTCGCCAGGGCCAGGGTCCCACACTCCTGGAATGCCGGACCTATCGCTGGAGAGAGCACGTTGGTCCAAATTATGACTATGACATGGGATATAGAACAAAAGAGGAAGTGGAAGAGTGGATGGCAAAATGTCCGGTGAATGGCTGGAAAAATAAGCTGCTTAACTCTGGAATAACCACGGAAATTGAATTGGACAAGATTGCCCGGAAGATTGATGAAGAGGTTGAATCGGCCTTTAAACTGGCCAAAGCTGACCCCTTCCCCGATGATGCCGACCTTTTAAAAGACGTATTCTGATAACCTTTGTGGCGCACAATGAGAGAATTAAAATACTCGCAGGCAATAGCTGAAGGGCTGACTCAGGCGATGGAAGCCGATGATTCAGTATTTGCTATGGGAGTTGGCGTAGACGACCCCAAAGGTATTTTCAGCACTATGCTGGAGGCCAGTAAAAGGTTCGGTAACGGGCGTGTGTTTGACACCCCTCTTTCCGAAAGCGCCATCACCGGAGCCGCCATAGGCGCCAGCTTATGTGGTATGAGACCAGTAATGGTGCATGCCCGGAACGACTTCATGCTGGTTACCATGGACCAGCTTATCAATAATGCCAGTAAATGGCGGTACATGAGCGGCGGTTCCAGCCAGGTACCAATCACCATCCGGACCATTGTCGGACGTGGTTGGGGACAGGGAGCACAGCACTCCCAAAGCCTGCAGGCTATTTTTACTCACTGCCCGGGGCTGAAGGTGGTTATGCCGGCCACTCCTTATGACGCCAAAGGTCTGCTTACCGCCAGTATCAAAGATAATAGTCCAGTCATATTCATTGAACATCGTCAACTTTATGAGCATATAGGCCACGTTCCAGAGGAATACTACGAAGTCCCGCTGGGCAAGGCCGTCATCCGGCACCCCGGCGATGATGTCACCATAGTCGCTACATCCCTGATGGTGTCGGAGGCATTATCCGCTGCCGAAACACTTGAGGGTCATGGTATTAACGCTGAGGTTATCGATGTTCGCACCGTTAACCCTATGGACAACGAGCTTATCTTCGATTCTGTTCGCCGTACCGGTCGACTCGTCGTGGCTGATACTTCCTGGAAAAGCTGTGGCATCGGCTCCGAGATAATCGCCAGAGTGGTTAGCAACCTGTTCAGTTACCTTCGAGCGCCAGCCCGGAATATCGCACTGCCCGACACACCACCACCGGTCTCCCACGCCTTGGAGAGACTGTTCTATCCTGGAGCTGATGATATTGTGGCTGCGGTGAGTGATATAGTCGATGGCAAAGTAATCCAAACGAAAAGCAATCGTTCCATCAAACCGATAGATGAGGATTTCCATGGCCCATTCTAAGACAACAAGCAGGAATAACGCATCAGTCTCGATTGTGGTACTTGCCTATAATGAGGCGCGAAACTTGGACGGTGTAATCAAGTCCATTCACCAGGCACTCGATGGCAGGATACCAAAATATGAGATAATCATTGTTAATGATGACAGCCGTGATAATACCGGACAGGTGGCAGAAAACCTAGCCAGGCAGAATTCTCATTTGAAGGTAATTCACAACGTAGAAAATAGAGGGTGCGGATTTACATTTATGAGCGGAGTAAAAGCGGCAAAACACGAATACGTTTGGCTTATTCCAGGTGACGATGAAATTACAACTGATTCTATTGAGACTATAGCCAATCATATCGGTAAAGCAGACATGATTATCCCTTATGTCCTGAACTTCGCTATCAGGCCACTGTCACGGCGGATTGTCTCCTGGGGTTACACTGCCTTACTGAACGTTCTCTTTTGGAAGAAGCTGCACTACTATAACGGGCCCTGTGTTATCAGAACCGACCTTGTGAAACCAATGACGACGGTAAATTCCCGTGGCTTTGCCTTCATGGCGCCAATTCTTCTCCGGCTAATGAAACAAAAACACACTTATACTGAAGTTGGCATAACCCTCCAGAACCGCCGTTACGGAAAAGCCTCGGTGAACAACCTCCTCAACATTCTGAGCGCCATCAAGATGATAGCCTGGCTCGTCTGGACGATGCACCTTGCCAGTGTCTTTAAAAATACCGCCAACCAGGCGACGGCAAAGCACTGAAATGACTGCCTATTTGGTTAATACCTTTAAGTTTATAGCAAGTGAGTAAATAAAGGATATAACAGAGTGAATAACGTACTGTTAATAAACCCATCATCAGCCTTTTCAACCTATAAAGGGACGAAGGTAGATGTGTATGTTCAGCGTTATCCGGTACTGTCACTGGCTTGCCTAGCCGCAATGCTAAGAGAAAAAGGATTTGGTGTTTCTATATTGGACTTGGGAATTGAAGATAACCCTACCCAAGTATTGGATAGGACACTGGAGGAATCACAACCCCCTATTGTCGGCGTTACCTGCACGACACCACTGCTTTCTGACGTTATACAGATAGGCAGCCGAGTCAGAGAAAAATTGGGCAGAGAAGCTACGCTTGTATTGGGCGGTGCCCATCCCTCAGCTCTTCCCGATGATTCTCTCAAGGAGTCTGACTTTGACATTGTCGTAATAGGGGAAGGCGACAATACGATGGTGGAAATAGCAGAGGGAAGAAAACTATCCGATATCAAAGGAATTTATTACAAGGATGGTGGCGAGATATTATCCACCCCTCCCCGGGAACGCATTAAGGATCTAGATTCCCTGCCATTTCCCGCCCTAGACCTCTTCGATATAAAAAGATACAAGTGCTCCAGATTGGTCTCAAGAAAAACACCAGTGAGTGACCTGATGACCAGTCGGGGGTGTGTGTTCAACTGCAGTTTCTGCGGCAAGAAGGTCTTCGGTCGCCAATTTCTAGCTAAATCTCCCAAGAGAGTCATTGAAGAAATCAAACACATATTGAACTTGGGATTTCAGGAGATCCGTGTCGTGGATGATATGTTTACCACGAATATGGAACGTGCCAAGACAATCTGTGAAATGATTTTGCGCGAGGGATTGCACTTTCCCTGGAACCTGGCGGCCGGTCTCAGGGTCGAGTGCATTGATGAAGAATTCCTTGCCTTGGCCAAGCGAGCTGGCCTGTATCAAGTCTCAGTCGGCTTTGAGAGCGGCGACCAGGATTGCCTGAACTCGATTGATAAAGGGATTACTATAGAACAGAGCATAAAAGCTATGGAGATGATTAAGAAAACCGGCCTGGAGAGCATTGGATTTTTTATGTTGGGATTACCGGCTGAGACAGAGGAAAGTATGAAAAGGACAATCGACTTTGCCGTTAAACTAATGCCCGATTTCGCCAAGGCCACCATTACCATGCCTCTTCCCGATGCCCGGCTTTTCTGGGAATGGGAGAAGCAAGGCCTGATAACGACCAGAGACTGGTCACAATATAAACTCCACGGTGGTGGAGCTGTTTATCAGCACCCGAATATAAGCCGTCAGAAGCTAGAGAAATACTACGACCTGTTCTACCGAAGATTTTATCTAAATCCCAGATATCTTATGCGGAGGACCAGAATTGCCCTGTCCAGAGGCACCTTTTTCCTGGAAATGTATTACGGCCTGAAAACTTTTTTCCCGACTATATTCCGGTCATGATAAAAGAATTTAAGTGAAAAAGGAGGATAGAAAAATGAAAGTCCAATATTCTTACCTGCTGGAGCAATTCAACATGGATAAGGAATCAATAAAGGTAAAATACATAGACCTGCCCAAACAGGCCCACGCCGAAGACATGATCAAGGATATCAAGGCCTTATTATTAAGTACGGGGCAATATACCCTTGGCCCGCAAGTTCAGGAATTTGAAACGAAGTTTGCACGATTATGCAACACAGGTTACGCTGTTGGGCTCAACTCGGGCACCGATGCTTTATTTTTTAGTATGAAAATACTCGGCATTGGGCCGGGTGACGAAGTAATTACTGCCCCGAATAGCTTCATTGCCACGGCGGCGGCAATCGCTCACACCGGAGCGAAACCGGTATTCGCCGATGTCAACAATGAGTACAACATTGACCCTGCACTTGTTGAAAATGCCATCACTCCGGATACCAGGGCCATTATTCCGGTTCACCTGACCGGCAACCCATCCGATATGCCCAGGATAATGGATATCGCTGAGAAACACGGGCTTTACGTTATCGAGGATGCGGCGCAGGCAATAGGTGCTTCGATTGATGGGAAACCAATCGGTTCGTTCGGCATAGCTGGTTGTTTCAGCTTGCACCCGCTGAAGAATTTAAATGTATGGGGTGATGGAGGGGCTGTAACCACCAATGATAAAGAGCTTTTTGAAAAGATGAAGCTACTCCGGAATCACGGCCTTGAAAACCGCGACGAATGTGCTCTTTTCGGATATAACAGTCGACTGGATACCCTGCAGGCTATAGTAGCCATCCGATTAATGAACGACCTAGATATGATAACGAATACCAGAATAAAAAACGCCAAAGTTTACGATGAGGCGCTGACTGATTTATCTGAACACATCACAATTCCGCCCAGAAAGAAAAATGTGAAACAGGTATTCCATACCTACGTTATTCAGGCTAAAGACAGGGACAGGTTATATCGCTATCTGCTGGAAAACGGAATCGAAGTCAAAGTACATTACCCAATACCAATACATATACAGGAGGCCTGTCAGTACCTTGGATATAAGGAAGGAGATTTCCCCGTATGTGAAGCTCAGGCGAGGTCAATTATTACTCTACCGGTCCACCAGCATCTCACCAATGAGCAGTTACACTATGTAATCGATACAATTAAAAAATTTTACAAAACGTAGAACGGAGAGTTTTAAAAAGTATAGATAAATTAGAGGCGAGTTATAAAAGCTGATGAGGATAATGTTTGTCGTACAATATATCGATTATATCGACTCCGTCGGCTTAATGCAGATTTCTGCCTTAGCTAAGAAGGAAGGACACATTGTTCAGCTATGTGTATTAAGTCGGGAGAATATTATCAATAGGATCCAAGACTTTAAGCCTGAAGTGATCGCCTACAGTGCTTCTACTGGAGAACACAAATACTATGTTGAATGTAACAAGGCAATTAAACATAGATTCCCTGATATCTTCACTATCATGGGCGGACCACACACCACATACTACCCTCACATTATCGAGGAAAGCACGTTGGATGCGATATGTATTGGTGAGGGAGATGAAGCCTTTACTGAGCTATTATCCTATCTAGAGCATGGCAGTGATATTTCCACGGTAAGAAATATTGTTACTCACCAAGGAGGAAATGATGACCTTAGGCTGCTGTATCAAGACCTAGATAATCTACCCTTCCCCGATAGAGCATTATTCTATGAGACAACAGAGATGGGACGGTGGCCGCTGAAAAGTTTTATGGCATCGCGGGGTTGTCCATATAGCTGCACCTATTGTTTCAACCATGTCTTTAGGAAGCTATACAACGGCAAAGGCAGGGTAATAAGAAGGCATTCGGTAGATTACATAGTTGAAGAAATCAGAAAGGTAAAAGACAAATACTCCCTGGAATTTGTCAAGTTTTACGATGATGTATTCATTTACCGAACTGATGACTGGCTGGAAGAATTTACTGCCAAATATAGAAGTAAAATCGGTCTTCCTTTTCACTGCCTGACAAGGGCTGATTTAATGACGGAAGACATGGCAAAGTTGCTCAAGGAAGCTGGTTGTCACTCTATAAGCATGTCGATTGAAGCCGGAAATCCTTATTTCCGCAACGAAATATTACGCCGCCATATGAGTGAAGAGCAAATTATAAACGCCTTTCATCTCTGTCGGAATTATGGTATCCACACCTTTTCCAATAATATACTGGGGCTACCTAATTCCACAATAGAAAATGAAATTGAGACCATAGACTTAAATATAAAAGCTAAGGTATCCTATGTGGAATTCCCTATCTTTCACCCCTATCCGCGGACGGAACTGGGGGATGACTGTATCAAGAAAGGAATGTACCAGCCCAACTATTCTGGACTTCACATGTCTTACATGAATAAATCACCACTTTCCTGTTTTAGTGAAAAGGAGAAAAATATCCAAAGGAATCTTTCTACACTGGGGCTTCTTGCAGTATGGCTTCCCTTTTTAAGGAATATAATATTAAAGTGGTTAATTTACCTGCCTTATAACAGGTTCTTCTTCTTTCTTTACTACATCACCAAGAGCTACCTTAATAGAACCAAGATCTACCTGGAGTGCACCCCTGTGATTGGACAGATAGGGTTAGGAGAGTCTGGCGGGGTAACTCCTTCTTCGGGCCGATGTTAAGTAGCTCCTCAAATTCATTCGGTGGCAGGTAGCCCAGTGCCGAATGGAGCCTTTTGTGATTATACACCTCCTCAATGAAATAGGGAATCTTGGTCATCACGTCCTCAAATGTTTCATACTCACATAGGTACACCTCCTCGTACTTCAGTGTTTTGAAGAAGCTTTCCATCCTGGCGTTCTCATAGGGATTGCCCGTCCGGGCCATGCTGATGACAAATCCGTGGCTCTTGAGCTCGTCTGTGTATTCCTCCGAGGCGTACTGCACCCCCTGGTCTGAGTGGTGAATGACACCGGGGCCAGGCTTACGCCCGTCGACAGCCATGCGTAGCGCCCCAAGGGTCAGGGCAGTGTCCAGACCGGTGGATATGGCATAGCCTATCACCCGGCGGGAGTAAGCATCAAGAATCGCCGCCAGGTAGACAAAGCCAGTCCGGATGCGGATGTAGGTGATGTCGGTAAGCCACACCTGGTTCA
>JAHJTL010000015.1 GCA_018829775.1 Chloroflexota bacterium
CCCGATATCACAAACCACAAACACTCACCATCGACCGCAACCGGCTACCACCAGCCCCTTCTTATATTGGGAGTCCAGCAGTTCGACCTTTCTCCCTACGATAAGATACCACTAACAGAGTCTCAACTGCAGGTCAGTAGTTTTAGTGACCCCTGGTACAAGGACTACCTGGTAAAATCCGGTACGGAGGGCTTCTGGCATATACAGCGTCCGCGACAAGAAGAAAGGGCCTGGGTGCTCGTGGATTTAGGGACTGAGCAGGCGGTCCCGCTCCTGCGAGTAAAACCACGAACGGACTTCGCTGAACAGATGTGGTTTGGATATACAGCAGAGCTGGAGGCCAGTAATGATAAACAGAACTGGACACCACTGGCTGTACTCGGTGTCCATCAAACGAACCTCACCGACGATTGGTTGTATTTTCTGGTCGGTAATTTGCAGCCTTACCGCTACTATCGCCTCTCAGTGTGGGATATATATTTTTTCTCTATGGCCAGGATGGAGCTTTACCGATTCCGCTAGAAACCTGCCTAAATGAAGCACTTTTCGTGAAACAATGAGCATCGCCTGTCTTTTGTCTACGGATTGGTAGGCTAACGTTGGAACAACTTCTTATTGCTCCCTCACGGTGGATCGCCTTAGCCATCTCAGGCGAAATAAGCTAACCGCTACTTTGGCCGCTTCCCAGAGTGCCCGCGGTGACCGGAAAGACCGCTTGAACTCCTGCCAGATGAACTTCGGCCTTAAATAAAATCCGCTGGTGAGCCGGTCTGCTGTCTCCAGCAGTTCCTGCTGCAACTCCGGGCTGCGGGGGAGCGGCAATTCGAAGTACTTGGTCGGGTTCCTATTGAAATCGGCCCAGTAATCGCGCTTATAGATGCCTCCATCCAGCAGCTCCTGGTAATACTGGGTCTTCGCCAGCGGGTAAAGAACATTGAAAAATAAGAAGTTGATGTTCAGCTTGTCCAGTTCCTTCATAAGGCCAGCCCTATACTCACGGGTCTCATTAGGGAAGCCCAGTATAAAATAGGCTAGAGTCTCCATATCATATTCCTTGCATAATCTGAAAAACTGGCTGATATGCTCGGGCGTGATACCTTTCCGCATGTAGCGGAGAATATCCCGGTCCAGACTCTCTACTCCCACATGCAGCCGGTTGCAACCTGCTTTTTTGAGCAAGCTAATTATCTCTTCATCAAAGGGATAAAGTCGGGCCCGTGCCCCCCAGCTTATCTTGAGACCCCGCCTTATAATCTCGTTGCAGATATCGATGACCCTCTTCCGGTTGGCGTTGAAAGTATCATCAAGGATAAGGAGTTCTTTGATACCGAGATTTGCGATTTCTTCAAACTCGTCAACGACACATTTAGCGGTGCGATAACGAAATTTCTTATCCTGGATATCACAAAAGATACAGTGGAAGGGGCAACCTCTCGAGGTGTAGAGAGTTGTCATCCTTCCCTTGGAAATGACGCTATAATAGTCATCAAGATTTATCAGGCGCCGATTCGGAAACGGAATAGGATCCAGCACAATAGGAGGTTCGTCATAAGGATTCGACTTAATTTGCTTACCAGCAGCTCTATAATACAGGTTAGGGATAATTGCTAATGCCTCCGGTTTTTCGCCAGCCGCTATGGCCTCAATAAGGAGAGGAAAGGTCTTTTCACCGAAGCCCGGCAGGGCGTAGTCTATCGCTCCCAGCTCCATTGTTTCTCGAGGGAAGTAAGTCACGTGCGCCCCGCCAACTACAATCTTGGTATCCGGAAGGACATCTTTAACACGATGGGTAATTACATTCATAGCATAGAGTAGCCTCGAAGTTACAGAAATACCAAGAACATCAGGATGGTATTCCCTGATGTACTCAATGGTCTCTTCAACAGAGAGTGCCGGGACACTTACATCTAAAATCTTGATGGTGTGCATGGAGTCCACATCGGCAGCAATAGCCATCAACCCAAGGGGGGGATACCGCTCAAAACTCTTGATGTAATCCGGTGTAGTATATTCCTTTGTCTCAAACTCTTGTGGAATATTGGTAAGTAATATGTTCATGGTGCACTTTCAATCCAAACAGAAAACATACTTAAATTTTAAATGACTTTTGACATTTTATCAACCAATTGGCATCCAGAAAATTTCAAATTAACATTTTAAAAAGTCTAACTCATATAATACAAAATGCCCGCTTGTTATCCCTTCACAATCACCTGACTTATCGGTAGAATAGAGAAAAGCCATGATGTCTTGCAAAAGATGGTTAATCCTCGCTTATAATATCGAATATACCCAATCTATACTGGCCAATAGACTAATTATTCAATTATGAAACCTCAACATCATGCCTTAATTGGCGGCACAGTTGCCCTGGCCCTTACACCGGCACTCGGTGTGAACAGCGCTGTCTTCTGGGTTTCCTCAGTTCTCATTGATGGTGACCATTACGTAGATTACGTCTACCGTAACGGTTTTAAGGACTATAGTATAAAGCGTATGTTTGAATTCCATGATCTTCTCTCCGAGAGAGGAAAGGAGCCTGACTTCCTGAGTCTCAACCTGATGCACACTGCAGAGTTCATCCTCTTAATGTCGGTTGCAGCGGCAATAACCGGCTGGACGTGGCTGATAGCCATGCTGGGAGGGATACTATTGCATATGTTACTTGACTTGTTTTATATGTACCGGCATGGTCAACTGTTCAAGAGGGCCCTCTCAATCATTGAATACTTTGTCAGGTGGCGTCGCATGAAAAGACAGGGATTACGCCCTGAATTACATTATCAATCGGTTCTTGAATCTATGTTTGGTCGCCAAGACCGGTCGAAAACCAGATAACCCAGATTGGTGATCAAGATTAAAAGGTTACCCCCCCAGCAGTACTCAGTTGATTTCACCATAGCCGGTAAGAATTATGCTCCTTTATTGATTAATAGATAAGTCCTGTTATTGACTTTTATCAGGTCATTGTTTTCCACTGCTTCAGATGTATATATTATGGTTATTCCCTCTTTTAGTAACCATGAAGTGTCTTTAGACCCGGTTTCCAAGAATTCCATTGCCGAGCGACCTTTGGCATGGAAGTTGGGAGCCACCTCAGCAGTGTAAGCAAATTTTTTCGTTATCGCCGCAAATGGCCAGGCCTCGTGAGTGTCCAGAATACCAATCCGGTACGACGGCGGCACATACTCCCCAATCCATAAGAATTCCTGATACATCTCGTCATCAATCACGTGATAATAATCTCCCGAAAGATGGCTGCGCAGACTTAACATTAAAGCTGAAGCCAATAAGATACCAAGCACAGTAAAGGCAACGACAAGCGCCAGGCGTGGCCATTTTCCCATTCCTGATTTTATCCATCCCCAAACTGCGGGCAGCGCCACCCCACCAACCAGTGCCATCAAGACAAATGTGTACAGCCAGCCTCTTTCATAGATAATGTCAAGTCCAATGTAGAAATGCGGATATAGCTGTTGAAAAGCAAGTAAAGCAAGTACCGCTGTAATAAGGGCTAAATCTTCCCGCCTATGCTTATGGAAAAGGATACCTACTCCAATTATAAATAGTACGATCGGAATATAGCCATATCCGGGCAGGGCATTGACAATGGGGGGCAGTGGCAGATGTCGCTCCGGATCTAATGCTTCTTTCACGACGAAGCCAAACGAATCCGGTGCCCAGAAAAACATCAAAGTGCAAATTATCATAATAAAGCTAAGAACTATGGCTACCTTCCGTATGCGACTCTGCACTTTCTGCTTGTCGAACAGCGAAAAAACCAGATGAATAACCACAATCGCTGAAATAACAGCCATAGTTGGGGGATGGAGAAAAAGCAGCGCAAAGAGCAGCAGGAAAAGAAGAACTGGCCCCCGGATATCATTCATCAGCCGGTGCAGGATAAAAAGAGCCAGCGGAATGAAGGCAAGCCCCAGAGAAACCGGTACCAGAAAGGCCGGACCCAGGAACCTGATAGTAGTAGGGATAAGGCAAACCAAGAAAGCGGCTCCCAGGCCAAATCCCCTCCTCCTGCCAAACGCATAAGCCTGAAAGGCTAACATAGCAAAAATAAAGCCGGGTAAAAAACGAAATAAATTGAGCCATGAAATATCTGTAATCAGCCTTATTACACCCAGCAGAAGGTGGTAGCCCGCTTCAATATCTTCCGCCAGGACCTGTCCTGAATTAAAAGGGTCAGGATAAGGGAAATGACCGTTGGCTACCAGGCTTTGTGAATCCCCGTAGCGCCACCATTCATCGATGTGCAGTGGGTATATATAATCCAGATGGGGGATACCGGCCATGAAAACGGCCAGCAGCAATATCAATACCAGCAGCAACCCTTCTATGACATTGTTTTGCCGCTTCAGTGGCAAATCCACGCTGTTATTCACGTTATTTTCACCATCATGCTTTTACATTTACCCAGAGATACCTGACTTCACCTGACCAGCCTGCATCTTTATAAAGCCGGAACTCGACTTTCTGTCTTTTAACAACCGGCTCTGGAGTAAACTCCAATTCCCCATGCCATTTCTCTTCCGGCGCCAGCACTATCGGAAATAACTCATACGTTTTGTTATCTTCAACAACAACTTCTATTCGATAATTAATCGCTTCATATTCACGGCTTACAATGCCAACCGTTACTTCTCCCCTCTCTCCCAGCTTTAGTTCCAGTGGATAACTATCGGCGCGGTTTTCAATTCCCAGTATGTAGAACTCGGTAAAAGGCTCCCTCTCTGGAGGTTTGGCCAGCGTGTAGCTGAGAAAAACGGCAAAGCCAATAATTGAACATATAATTAGAATAATCAGGCTGAGGTGAACCCGGTTCAAAGACCTGGAGTAATCAATTAAATTCCCGCTCGGTAGCTTAATAGTAAAACCGTACCGCTCCTCTGGATGATATCGCCCGCGAATGTACCAGGTTATTGCTGACAGAAGTGAAATTAAGATAGAGATTGATATAGTGATTGAATAGAGTCCAATGCCCCAGGGAAGATAATTGAGTACCAGCCCGATTAGGACGATAACAACAATAGATAATCCTAGACTTAAGGCTATCCGATTGACGTGGCTAATGCTATCTTTTCTAGGGTAAAGCACACCGATAAACACATAGCCGGGGAACAGGATAATCAGAGGAATTCCCAAAATCACTCGAAGCCATGACAGGCTATCGGTAAACACAATCGCTAAGAATATGCCGATTAATATATTTATCATTAGTAGGTCGATTTCGACCCTTTTTCTATTCATGTCCTATGCACTCTTGAAAACCGAACTACCAAATATATACGGGTATTACATTTATCATTTATTTGATGCCGTAACATATTAGAGATTGTAGAATGTGCAATGTATAAAAGCAATTCATAGAACAAAGAATAAGAGAGAAATATCAGATACAATAGATATTGAAGTGGCCGAAGCAAAGGCAATATGCATATTGGATAGCGAGTACGTTCAAAATACGGCCACACTATGCATTTTCTGTGAAACGTTTGCCTTAGCGAATATCTTTCATATGTCTCTGGCAGACTTTTTATTTTTGATTTTGATTCCGGGCGTTCTGACTATACAATCGCTTGTTTTGTTACCTCCACATGGACAAATGATGTGTGCACGCCAATCCACCCTTGATTTTCAAAAATGAGGTATTCACGGTCACATAAATAGGTAGAATAGCACATTGAAAATCGTAAAAAAAAGATGCAACCTTAATACACGAATAATTTTGGAATAACACATTGGCCTTGGATAAACTTGGATTTGGGGAGGGTTAAGAAACGGCGTCCTTCCAGAGTAACGATACCCAGAAAATGACATCGGAAGATATAAAGCAAGCCGTTAGGAAAAATATAACCTGGTGGCTTCAACTCCGGGAGCAATGTTCAATTTCCCCGTTGGAAGAGAGGTTTGCTGAAAGCGCTAGCTATTCTTCTGAGATATCGGATGAACTTCCTGCCTCAGTGCAGGAATCTTTCACGGGAGCAGGTACCCGGTCGCTTACGGGAAGGATAAGTGATTAAACAGGATAATATTCCATGAAATTTTTAACTAACCTAACACTTGGCAAAAAAATCCCCCTGCTAACCACCATGGGTCTACTCGTTGGAGTAATAGTATTTAGCTCCCTGGGAATGAGAGCAGTGAATCGAGCCACGGAAACGATGCTCGAAGACCGCCTGACCACAGCTGGTTTAGTAGCTGACTACGTAGACGAAGCATTAGAGCGCGCTCTGTCTGAACTGGAGAATACGGCGCGGATGATTGACATCGATGATACAAAGGACAACTTCCAAGCTCATATAGAATCTCTTGAGACGACTTATTCACGCTTGTCAATTCCTATACATAGCATCTATCTCATCGATGGAGCAGGAGAAATCCGCTGGAGTAAGCCGGATATCGCTTGGACCGATGGTGGCGAATCTTTTCACTTAAGCAGCTTTATCCAGACTATTAAGATGAAAGAAGCCAGTGTTTCAGGTCTTACTACCGCGCCGGCCAAATCAAGCATCGGGGGATTTGTGTACCCGGTGAGGCTGGGAGAAACGGGCTATATTGAAATTATCGACCAGAACGGGATTGTCGTTGTCAGAACCGAGCCTGGCCCTGAATTGTCGCCCTTTGAAAAGAGTGACCACAGTGGTCGCTTTGCTGACCTGATACGAGCAGGAAATCCAACCCAGGGCGTCTGTCATACCTGTCACTAGGCCGAGCAAAGGGTTGATAGAAAAGACGTATTAGCTTTCATGCCACTCTCAAAGGCAAACTGGGGGGTAGTTATTCGTCAGTCGGAAGACGAGGCGCTCGCCCCTACTCGTGAACTCCGTCAAAATTTGATTCTATTTGGAATAGTATTGGTTACTGTTGCTCTTCTTTTTGTTGTTATAACTACAAGAGATGTTGGCAGTCGGATTAGGCTGCTTACTGTCGCCTCTAAAAAAATAGCTGAGGGAGACCTGGATGGTCAGGTCGCTAATCTGGGCAGAGATGAGGTCGGCGTATTGAGCCAGACACTCGATGACATGAGACGAAAGCTAAAAACTTCTTACGGAGAGTTAAAGCAAAAAACGCAGGAACTGTCCTCACTGCTTTCTGTTTCTGAGATATTATCATCTGCAATCGACTTGTCGCCCGTTCTTGATGCCGTTGTCGTAAAGGCAGTGGAGGTCGTGCCCAATGCCGACGGTGGTCTATTGCTCTTAGATAGCGATGCACATGGTGCCTTAGTGCTACGATGTATAATCGGTATGAATAAGGACGCTTTTCCTGATATTAATACTGCTCCTGGTAGTGCACCTGGTTCCGATTTGGTTTCAAAGTCAGAAGGTGAGGCGACAAAAGAAACAAGTGCCGTGGAAGAAGCAATTGATACTTTTCTTCGCTCGGAACCTTTTCAGTCTAAAGCGCAAAGTTTTATCTGCGGCAAGGTGTTTGAGCGGAACCGAGTTATAGGAGGTCTCGTTCTAGTTAATTTTAATGATAAGGAAGTGTTCTCAGAATCAGATTACCGCTTACTTCAGGCCATAGCCGATGGCATTGGTATCACTATCGAGAGAGCTCAGCTGGCCAATGAAGCCGAGGAGGCGAGGGCGCTGCATGAAGCGGACCGTCTGAGGTCCCAATTCATTTCTTCGGTTTCGCATGAGCTACGCACACCGCTAACGCTCATAAAGGGTTATTCCACCTCACTACTCCGTAAGGATGCTTCCTGGGAAAGAGAGACGCAGCGTGAATTCCTTCAGATTATAGACGAGAAGACTGATGAGCTGCGTGACCTAATTGATAAAATCTTACAGTCAGCCAAATTGGAAGCCGGTGCGGTGAAATTGGAAAAAGAGCCGCTGCTCATACCTCGGCTGGCTGAAAAAGTGGTAGAAGAGATTTCAACGCGAGCCAAGAAGCATGAGTTCGACCTGTCTTTTGCGCCGAGCTTCCCGGTTGTCGAAGCCGATGTCAGATGTATAGAACAGGTATTAAGGAATCTTCTGGAAAATGCTGTAAAATATTCCCCAGACGGCGGAGTAGCTAAGATATCCGGCAAGGTAATACGGGATAGGGTAATTGTCGAAATAAAGGATAACGGAACGGGTATTCCTCAAGAATACCATGATAAAATCTTCGAAAGGTTCTACCGTGTGGACAGTAATTTGACCCGTGGTACTACCGGAAGCGGGCTCGGGCTCTCTATTGTTAAGGCACATGTTGAAGCTCACGGCGGTGAGGTCTGGTTCAAGAGCGCCGTGGGTAAAGGGAGCACTTTCTATTTCAGTTTGCCCTTGAGCGAGGGCTATGAAGAGGATTAATAATTCGCTAAGAGGGGTGAGATGACCAGGAAACCTAAAATATTACTTGTCGACGATGACCCACAGTTGATTAAACTAGTAAATTCTAACCTAAAAACAGTTGGTTACGAAGTCCTGTTAGCTATGGACGCTCTTTCTGCTATTGATATTATCGATAGGGAAATGCCAGACATGGTCATACTTGATATTATGCTTCCTGGAATAGACGGTTACGGTCTTTGTCAGCGCATCAGAGAATTTACGGACATACCAATAGTTATGCTAACTGCTAAGGTGGAAGATGCGGATAAAGTAAAGGGGCTAAAACTGGGTGCCGATGACTACATCACCAAACCCTTCAATGTAGAAGAACTGCTGGCCAGAATTGAAGCAGTGCTTCGTCGTGCCAAACCTTCTGAAGAAGCCACGGCTCTACGCAGCTTCACTTGCGGAGACGTCACGGTTGACTTTATGCAACGTAGAGTAACCGTTAAGGGGCAGGAAGTAGCACTGACATTGACGGAATACAAACTTCTATCTCAACTGGTGACCAATGCGGGGCGAATGATGTTCCACGGTGAACTACTGACGAAAGTCTGGGGCCCGGAGTACATAAATGAGCTGGAATATCTCAGAGCATATATACGTCACCTCCGCCGCAAGATAGAAGACGACCCACACCATCCCAAGTATATTTTATCCAAACCCGGTATCGGCTATATATTTACCAAGGCGATATAGAGACAAGCGACTCTCCACGATACTAATTCACCTCACGCAATGTCTTTCCCCATTTACTTTTTTCACAAATTATTCATTCTGCAGACCAAATTTTCACGCCTTTTTTATCTCTTCTGGAATATTATGCCTGTAGCTGGACTGAATAAAAATGCGGAACAAGATTAGGAACAACCATAAGTCATCTATTATCGTGGCTGAAGACGACCAGACTACCAGTCGGTTGATTCGGTATAACCTGGAGAAATCAGGTGCTCGGGTTTCTGAAGCGCAGACGGGGCTGGATTGCATTAAGCTGCTAAGCCAGGCAAAGGCTGATCTCTTGCTTTTAGATGTTGGGCTGCCAGACTTCAGTGGTTGGGGTATCCTCAGCCTCCTTAGGCTAACGGATTCAACGAGCGAGATGCCAGTAATAATCGTATCGGCAAATGCCCCCGGTTCAGGTTTAATTGAGAGATTTGGCCCCGATGATTATATTCAGAAGCCTTTTGATATGCGCGACCTGATTTCACGTGTTTCCAAATTAATCAATTCACGGGGCGTTTCAACTACACGGGAAATGTTGCCCGTTCCTGTAGGTATCAAAATTAGGAGAAGGGTCAGCGCTTGAACAAAATCTTTAATACGGAAGGAGAGAGGTGAAAAATGGATGCTTGGATTATCTTCCTGATTGCGATTGCGGCCTTAGTTATCCTGGTCTACAGTGTCAGAATCGTAAAACAGTACGAACGAGGTGTGGTTCTTCGCTTTGGACGCTTAGTCGGGATAAGAAATCCGGGTTTCAACCTGATTATCCCATTTGTTGATCGTATGAGTAAAGTCAGCCTCCGTGTTAAAACTACTGTCTTGGAACCTCAGGAAGTTATCACCAGAGATAATGTAACCGTCCGGGTGGATGCTGTGGTGTACTTCATGGTGATTGATTCAGCGAAGGCAATAATTAATGTTGAGGACTATCGACAGGCCACCATCCAACTTGCTCTGACGACTATCAGAAGCGTTCTCGGCCAATCAGAACTGGATGAATTGCTCGCGCACCGTGACCAGATAAATCTCCGTTTGCGGCAAATAATCGATGAGCAGACCGAGGACCCATGGGGAGTAAGGGTAACGCTGGTAGAAGTAAAAGATGTACTTCTCCCGGAAACAATGCAGCGGTCCATGGCCAAGCAAGCTGAAGCCGAGCGAGAGAAGAGGGCCAAAGTTATCCATGCAAAAGGTGAATATCAGGCAGCACAAACCCTTGCCGATGCGGCAAAAATAATACAGAGTCAGCCCGCTGCCCTTCAGCTACGCTACCTTCAGACTCTTGTTGAGATGGCCGGCGAAAGAAACAGCACCATTATACCGTTGACGGTAGACATAGCTAATTCTCTATCGAACAAGTTGAGCCTTCAGCAACATAAAGAATAGGTCGGTGTTGCCCAGAACTTGATAAATCTCCCTATAGTAGTGAGTTCTAAAAATGGAACACCTGGTAAGAGCCGGATTAGTAGTATTGATTGTTCTGGCTGTAATTGTTGTGGTGCCGAGGGTCGTGCCAGCACCAGCCATATTTGAAGAATACGGCTTTTATCCAAAGAGTAGCGACGAAAATACTGAAGAATGGGCAAGCTTGCCGGTTAAGTACGTGGATAACGTTAGCTGTAGCAGCTGTCATCAAGAGAATTTCTCCAGTTTGAAGGAAGCAGAACATAGTGGGGTAAGCTGCGAAACTTGCCACGGACCGGGCAAAGACCATATAGATACGGGTATAGGAATGGAAATCGACAATTCCAGGGAGTTTTGCGGCCTGTGCCATGACAGTGTTGTCGCTCGACCAAGCGAGTTCCCACAGGTTAATCTGGATGAACATGGTGGGCAATCCAACTGTGTTACATGCCATAACCCTCATAGCCCTTTAGAAGCCTTAACATCTGATGTATCGTCTGACAAGCGGGTAGCAGTATCAATACCAGCAGTACCGCACACGTTGGAAGGAAGGGAAGAATGCCTTCTCTGTCATGACACCGGCGGATTGAAACCCTATCCCCTAGACCATGAGGGAAGGGAGCAAGAGAGTTGTTTAAGTTGCCATGAGAGCAATAAATAGGTTGCAAAATAAAGTGGAGCTTTCACGCCGAGATTTCTTAAAAATTGGCGGCATGGGTTTCCTGGGAGGTTTAATTGTCCCCGTCAGTATACCGGGTGCAGTTCGCGATCTGATTCCGGTGAACGTGAAACCGCAATTGAGACCCGGCACCTCCAATATCAAGCAACATTACTGGAGATTCATCGTTGACATCAGAAAGTGCATCGGCTGTGGCAGATGCGTTCAAGCCTGCAAGCTAGAGAATGACGTCCCTGAAGAACCGGAATACAACCGAACCTGGGTGGAAAGATATGTGGTCACCCATAGCGAGGAGGTCTTTGTAGATTCTCCTGATGCTGGAATTAATGGTTTTTCTGCTGACCACGCCAATATCAAGTATGAAAATATAAAAATAAGAAAAAGTTTCTTTGTCCCAAAGCTCTGCAATCATTGCCAATCTCCTCCATGTGTACAGGTATGCCCCGTTGAGGCAACCTACTCCACCCCGGAAGGCGTGGTCATCGTTGATAGAAAGGCCTGTATCGGCTGTCGATACTGCATTCAAGCCTGTCCCTACGGAGCGAGGTTTCTCGATCCCAGATTAAAAGTGGTAGATAAATGCACCTGGTGCTACCACCGAATAACCAAAGGATTTCCCCCGGCTTGTGTGGAAGTCTGCCCCGTTGGAGCCAGAAAATTCGGAGATATACGTGACCCTGAAAGCGAGGTAAGCCAGATTTTGGAGACGGAGACGGTAGGTGTCCTGAAGCCAGATCTGGGTTCAGAGCCAATGGTGTATTACGTCGGACTTGAAAAAGGAGTACGTTAGAGGATGTCGGGCTTTGTATATCCAAATGAAGCCAGCATTGAATGGGATCTGTTAATTGTCCTTTACCCCTATATCACCGGTCTTGTGGCGGGCGCTTTCATCGTCTCCTCACTCTATCATGTTTTCGGGCTGAATAGCCTTAAACCAGTAGCGCGTCTTTCCTTGATTACGGCGCTCGCCTTTCTTCTGGTCTGTCCACTGCCGCTTATCATTCATTTAGCTCGTCCGGAAAGAGCCCTTGAGATGTTTCTCAGACCCAATCTGATTTCGGCTATGGCGGGCTTTGGATATATATGGTTCATATACTTGACTTTGCTGCTTGTTGAAACATGGCTCGTATTCAGGCCGGATATCGTTAGATATGCGAAGTCAAATGAAGGTGTCAAACAAAAAATATACTCATTATTATCATTAGGAATTCTCGACATATCAGAAGAATCGCAATCAATTGATAACAAGGTTATCAAGGTGCTGGCCATGATTGGGATCCCGGCCGCTTGTTTATTGCACGGTTATGTGGGATTCATTTTTGGAGCAGTAAAATCGAATGCCTGGTGGTCGACGTCGCTAATGCCTATTATTTTTCTGACCTCTGCCATAGTTTCGGGAATAGCGCTATTAATTGTGCTGTATGTTGTATCAACAAAAATCAGGAAAGCCACTTTGGACCACGGGTGCGTTCATTCATTGGCCCTTTGGCTCGGTGGCTTTATCACCCTGGCTCTGGCTCTTGAAGGCCTGGAGGTCCTTACCATGCTTTACGAATCCGAAGAGAGCTGGGGCCTTATCCAGCAACTGATAACGAAAGAAATAGGGCTCAGCTACTTTGGCATCCAGTTTATTCTGGGAACTATACTGCCAATTCTAGTCATGGGAACAGCGGAAATAGTGAACTTGAATGAGCGGACAAAGACGATAATGAGATTTACCTCCGCCGTCTTTATTCTCGTGGGCGTTTTTGCTATGCGCTGGAACGTGGTAATTGGCGGGCAATTATTATCCAAAAGCCTGAGAGGATTTACCAGTTATTTCCCGCCGTTGACAGGTGAAACAGGTATTCTGGTGGCCGGTGCAATATTTCTATTACCATTTGTAATTATCTTTTTAATCAGTTATCTCTTCCAGCCCTGGCAAGCAGAGGTTCAACCATCGGGAGTCAACAAGATAGGCTTGCAGACACGTTTTTTCAGAGAAACGCAATAAGGGGGGTAAGAATATGGCAATTTGGACTGAAACCGTAAATGGAAAAGGTACAGTACTGCGGGTAGGCGGAGCCATTACGGCGGCTGTTAGCCTGGCGGCAGGCTTGCTTTTCCTGTTCCGACCCGTGGCATGTAGCTTTGTGACCAGCTTTCAGCTGGTTATCTGGGGAGCTCTTTTTCTGGCTGGAGTACTGGCCTTTATAATCGGCTCAGCTTTATCACGAAAATAACCTTATTGATGAGTTAGTGCCTATCAATTAAGCTTAACTCTTCCGGTGTTGTACGCATTGACATGACATAGACTAGGTCTATAAGTCGCTTTTTCCTTGAAAACAGGAATTTCTATCGTAAGTTTCAGAAGCTTTTTCCTCGAAAAAGGGGAATATTGTCCTGCAATAATAACCTTCTTATCTCTATTGTGAAAGTACTGATGCTGCCATATATTGAATTTAAAGCCACATATTGTCTCAATAAATACGTGAGGAACCTTGGGGAGTTCACAAATCGGGCACAACCTTTAAAGGAGGTGCGAAGTGGTTGTTGGAGAAAGAATATCTATAACCGGAAGCGGTCTCGTTGAGAAAGTGGACAAGCTTGTACGCCAGGGAAATGTCAAAAAAGTTCGTATCATGCATCTGGGAAAACCTCTCATAGATATTTCGCTGGACCTTCGTGATACTACATCTGATGTACCACTATTCCTCATCCCGGTGCATGCTGCGGTCAGTAAAATTACGGAGCTGATAAATTACTGCACTATTGAAATCGACTTGGTAGATAGAAAGTTTACTTATGAATACCCCGATTTTTAAAACGAACCCACATGAGACATAACATTACCGAAAGTTATGATAGGCAGAATGAGTGTAGCGATAACATGCATTAAACAGGTACCAGACACCACCCAGGTAAAAGTTGACCCGGTAACCGGCACCCTAATTAGAGAGGGTGTTCCTTTCATTATGAATCCATTTGATACGCACGCATTGGAAGAAAGCCTCAGGCTTAAGGATAAATATGGATTCAGGGTGGTGGTTATCTCGATGGGCCCTCCCAGCACCGAGATAATACTGCGGAGGGCTCTGGCTCTGGGAGCAGATGAAGTAGTGCTTTTAAGCGACCGTTCTTTTGGTGGGGCAGATACTCTGGCGACCAGTCTCGTCCTGTCCTCGGCTATCCAACGACTGGTTCAGAACGAAAAAGCGGCGGTGGTAATTTGCGGCCGGCAGACCATTGATGGAGATACCGCTCAGGTTGGGCCAGGGATTGCTACTCGCCTGGGATATTCACAGCTAACTTTCGTCAATAATATCGAGAACATAGACCTTCAGGCGAAAAAGGTGAGGGTTAGACGTAAATTAGGTACATACAGCGAATTAGTGGAGGCACCTTTGCCTGCCGTGATTTCTGTGGAGCGGGAGATAAATCGTCTACGATATCCTACCGTGCTGAAGCGTCTGACAGCTGAGGGTGCTGAGGTAACACTGTGGAGCAATGAAGAGATGAAGCTGGATACAGAAACCGTTGGACTTAAGGGTTCCGCAACGCAAGTGAGTAAAATCTTCTCTCCCGAAAGAGCCATAGGTGAGATTTTAGGCGATGGTCTCAATGACCCTGAAGAAGCAGCTCATTTGCTAATCCGTAAGTTAGTGGAGAAGGATATAATTAATCTTTAGCTTTTAATTGAATTTGTTAGAGGTCAGTATATGGCAGAGGAGAAAAAGATAAAGAGACCCAGAGGCGTAGCCCAACTCATTCCGGGCAAGTGTATTGCCTGTGGCGCTCTTTGCCAGAGTTCTTGTCCCAGAGACGCCATTGAAATGAATGAGAAAGGCGAGCCAGTAATCTTGGTCGACAGATGCAGTGGCTGCCGCAAATGTCTGGAGGCTTGCCCGGCGGATGCGCTGAAGATTTATTACAGTCCGGAGGAGAAGAAGATTCTCGCCGAAATGGAGGTACGAGCAAAGTCAGCCGCTGCCCTGGAAGCTGAAGCAGCCCGCGAAAAAGATATAATACAGGCCAGGCTCAAAGAATACCAAGGTATCTGGGTCTTTGTTGAGCAGAGGTTCGGGGAGCCGGCCAGTGTTTCCTGGGAATTACTTGGTGTAGGTGCCGACCTGGCGAACACTCTGGGTGTTGAACTGTGCTCTGTGGTCATCGGCCATAAAGTGGAGAAACTCTGCCAGGAATCATTTGCCTATGGTGCAATTAAATCATACCTGATTGACGATCCCGTATTTCACCATTATCGTACCGAATCTTATTACCGGGCTATCTGCTATCTGGTGGAGAAATATAAACCGGAAATATTGCTCATGGGTGCCACCGGTTTGGGGAGGGATCTGGCCGGGGCTGTGGCGACAAAGCTCCAGACCGGATTGACCGCCGATTGTACTGGCCTGGAGATTGGCGACAACCGCTCGTTGCTGCAGATACGCCCGGCATTTGGCGGCAATATTATGGCGACCATTTTAACCGAACGCGCTCGTCCGCAGATGTCCACCGTTCGGCCACATGTATTCGCCTTACCCAGGAAAAATGGTACTAAGAACGGAAAGATTATCCGAGAATACATACCTGTACAAGAGGAGAATATCGCCGTCAAAGTGCTGGAGGTTATCAACACGAGTAAAGATATGGTGGATATCACTTCCGCAGAAGTTATCGTCTCTGGGGGAAGGGGCTTGTGCGCCAAGGAGAATTTTGCCATTTTACAGAATCTAGCCAGCGAGTTAGGCGGTGTCGTTGGTTGTTCTCGTGGTGCTGTAGAGGCGGGGTGGATGCCTGCGGAACGCCAGGTCGGCCAGACAGGCAAGACGGTCAGACCCAAGCTCTACATTGCCTGCGGCATCAGCGGTGCCATTCAGCACCTGGTTGGTATGCAGCAATCGGACCTGATTATCGCTATCAACCATGACCGACACGCACCTATTTTTGAAGTGGCTAATTACGGGATTGTCGGTGATGTCCTGCAGGTGGTGCCAGCCTTTACAGAGCGGATTAGAGAATTGCGTACCAAGGAAGAAGTAAGAGCATAGTATTGGAACTGAAATAAAAGGGTAAATGATATCGTATAATGTCATTGCATTTTCCATCATCTTTGTCCTTGCCCTGGTACTTTTCAGCTGGAGTTGTTTTAAGCGTTTCCGTTTACTGACCCTGGGGACCTTTGAAAATCGATTCGATAATTTCGGTAAACGTATCTGGAGCGTGCTTCTTTATGCTTTCGGTCAGCGGTGCACTGTTGCCCATGGCTACCGTTTTGGTTTAAACCACTCCGTCCTTTTCTGGTGTTTCCTGATTCTATTTCTGGCCAATACCGAATTTCTGCTGAACGGACTTTTCCCAGAATTTGTCAGCCTCTCACGGCTACCGGATGGCGCCTACCATATTCTGGCTTTCATTTTCGACCTGGTATCACTGGCTGCGCTTCTAGCGGTGTGCGTTGCCATAGTCCGTCGCCTGGTTTTCCCTCCCTCTTATATGGAAGCGCGAAACCCCGACTCCTTTATCATCCTTGGGTTGGTTGCTGCCTTAATGATTGCCTTTTTTGGTTTACACGCCAGTGAAATTGCTTATGGGAAAGAAGCCGCCTACAGGCCAATTTCCAATTTTATTGCAGCCACTTTTTTGTCCGGTGTTTCTGTGGAAAGATTGATGGTATCCGCTAAATACCTGTGGTGGCTTCATGCTGTCGTGCTGCTCGGTTTCCTCAATTACCTGCCATACAGCAAGCATATGCATATTCTGACGGCTATTCCCAACGTTTTCTTCCGCAATCTGGCCAAGGTTACCATCCCGGCTCGCGAAGAATTCAAAACGGGCAATACCTTTGGCGTGGGCCAGGTAAATGATTTCACCTGGAAAGGTTTGCTTGATTCATACTCCTGCACCGAGTGTGGCCGCTGCTCTGATGTTTGCCCGGCAACCTTCACCAACAAGCCGCTAAATCCGCGTCTGGTTATCCATGATATCAAGGTGAATTTGCTGAAGAATGGCCCCTTGCTTACCCACAGTAAAAATATAAAACTACCTTTAATCGGGGGCAGTGAGGAAGGTGGCATTTCCGAAGAGGTGCTTTGGGAATGCACTACCTGCGGCGGTTGTGTCGAAGTGTGCCCGGTGTTTATAGAGCATTTTCCGCGGATTATTGATATGCGCCGGCACTTGGTGGAAATGAAAGCGAAGTTCCCGGAAGAGCTACTAAACCTTTTTGAGAATATGGAGCAGCGCAGTAATCCGTGGGGCATTGCTCCTGCAGAACGTATCAAGTGGACCGTAGAAACCGAAATCAAGCCTTTTGAAGCTGGTCAGGCTGAATACCTGTTTTTCGTCGGCTGTGCCGGCGCGTTTGTCGCTCGTAACAGGCGTACCACGCAGGCCATAGCCAAGATTCTGGATGCCAGCGGTGTTTCCTGGGGCATTCTGGGCAGGAATGAACCCTGTTGTGCCGATAGCCTGCGTCGTCTGGGCAATGAATTCCTTTTTGACAGCATGGTTAAAAAGAATATTGAGCTTTTTAAAGAACGAGGTGTGAGCAAAGTTATTACCCAATGTCCTCACTGCTACAGTACCCTGAAGAATGACTATCGCCAATATGGCATTGAGATGGAAGTCGTACATCATACCGAATTAATTAATAGCCTGATTGAAACGGGCAGGCTAAAGCTAAATAAGCCTGGAGAATTGGGTAACATGGTCTTTCACGATTCCTGCTATCTGGGGCGTCACAATAAGATTTACGAAGCCCCGCGTAATGTTATTGCCTCGGTTACTGGCGATGCAATTACGGAGATGGACCGCCATCATGACAGGTCCTTTTGTTGCGGTGCCGGCGGGGGGCGGATGTGGATGGAAGAAAGCATTGGCCAACTGATTAACGTAGCCCGTACCGAAGAAGCCTTGAAAAAAAACCCGGATACAATCTGTGTCTCCTGTCCCTACTGTATGACGATGTTTGAAGACGGGCTGAAGGACAAGGGCCTTGAAGACAGGGTACAGGTGCGGGATGTGGCCGAGATTGCTGCCAGCGTGCTTAAATAAAAGAATGGAAAGGCTAGAGCGCAACCGTACAGTGATTACAGAGTACGGAGGTGATGAGAGAAGTCGCCGGTATTGGCAAGTGAGACAAAAGTCGCTGACAGCCGGGTGAATCGAGTATTAGACTATCGCTGTCCGGAGAAGATAAGGTATAAATGATGAAATGCTGGTAATCGACCGATATAAGTGTACGGGTTGCGGGCTTTGTGTTGAGGTGTGTACCTGCCAGGTGCTGGTGCTCGTGGGAAATGTGGTCGAGATTAATGAGAAGAGGGAACGGCGTCTGTGCACAGTATGGTGCACGATGTGTGAGCTGGTCTGTTCCACCGGGGCGATACAGTATCCCTTCGAGGTAGTCATCGAAGGGTAGCAGCGTTCTCCAGCCTGTTCAGCCATCACGGTTTCCGTTTCTTATTTCAACTCTTTTTACTTCCCCTGGGAACAAATTTCGCAAAATATCTTGATTTTCTTGATTGCAGCTATTGACAATAATCTAAAGCTTTGCTATTGTATAGTAAGTTGATTATTTTAGTCAACTATTTATTTTTATGAAATTAGAGATGTGACCGATGAAACTATCGACGAGGACGCGTTATGCAACCAGGGCTCTTTTAGATTTAGCCCTTCACAGCAAGGAGGAGCCGGTGCTGCTTAGGGATATTGCCCAGAGGCAGCAAATCTCACTTCCCTATCTTGAGCAATTGGTGGCCCCGCTGAAAGCCGGGGGTCTTATAAGGAGCATCAGAGGAACAAAAGGCGGGATTTTGCTTGCTAAGCACACTGAGGAGATAAAATTAAGCGATGTTATCAATCTCCTTGAAGGTCCGCTGGCGCTGGTGGATTGCATAAATGACGCTAACTTATGTGACCGCTCCGAGTTTTGTGCCACTAGAGATATCTGGGGTGAATTACAAACAGCTATAGATGGAGTTTTAGAGGCCACTACCCTGCATGATTTAGCAGAAAGGCAAAAGCAGAAAAAGCAGCCAGAAAAGTCGATGTATTACATCTAAACTCGTCGTTCGTACCCTGGCGTTAGTACCGGAGGAGATAAGCTTTTCATGATTGACCGTTACTCAAGACAGACTCTTTACCGAGCTATCGGTGAAGAGGGACAAAAGAAATTGGCTGGCAGCAGCGTGGTTATCATTGGGTGTGGAGCGCTGGGAACGGTTATCGCCAATACTCTGGTGCGCGCGGGCGTCGGCAAGGTAAGAATCATTGACCGGGACCTCATCGAGTACCACAACCTGCAGCGGCAAATACTCTTTGATGAGGAAGATGTGAAAAATCAGGTCCCCAAGGCCATCGCCGCGGAAAGGCATCTGAAAAAAGTGAACTCTTCTATTGAGATTGAAGGTATCGTCGCCGATGTGCATTACGCCAATATCGAAGAACTCGTCGGCGGAGTTGATTTAATACTGGACGGGCTGGATAATCCGGAAACACGTTTTCTCATAAACGACGTTTCCCTGAAACACGGAATCCCGTGGATTTATGGCGGGGCCATTGCAACTTATGGAATGACCATGAATATAATTCCGGGCCAAACCCCCTGTTTCAGATGTCTCTTTACTTCGGTGCCTCCTCCCGGGGTGATACCCACCTGCGATAGGGCTGGCGTAATCAGCCCCGCCCCTTCCATTATAGGCTCTCTTCAATCGGTTGAAGCCATGAAGATTCTCACCGGTGCCAAAGAAATCAGCCATGATGTTCTATTTGTCGATGTCTGGCAGGGAGTTTTCGACCGTTTCAAGCCGAGTTTTCGTCCAGACTGCCCAACCTGTCAGGGCAATTACGAGTTCCTACAGAGGCAGTTCGGCGTGAGAACAACCGTACTTTGCGGCCAGTACTCGGTACAGGTCCTCGACCCCAAGGTGGAAAGGCTCTCTCTGCCTGAACTGGCGAAACATCTTAAAGCATCCGGTGAAGTGAGCTATAACGAGAACACGGTAAATTTCAAGGTCAACGGTCACGAAATGGTAATTTTCCCGGACGGTCGGCTCATTCTCCGTAACAGTTTCGACGAGCCGCTGGCCAGGGAACTCTACGTCAAGTACGTAGGCGCTTGAGCTATGACAATATCAGATTCAGGAGATAATTGAGATGGCAAAGACGAATTTAGAAGAAGTGGAAAAACTCCAGTACAAGACGATAGAAATACCGAAGCTAACCAGAGGCATAGCCAAGGACTCCAGCGAGCTTATTGGCAATACACCTCTGGTTAGATTAAATCGAGTCACCAAGGGGGTGCTGGCCGACGTTGTCGCCAAACTGGAATCTTTTAATCCTATTGGCAGCGTAAAGGACCGCATTGGAGTGTCCATGATATTGGACGCTGAAGCAAAGGGTCTGGTAAACAAAGATACGGCCATCATTGAGCCTACCAGTGGCAATACCGGCATTTCCCTCGCCTTTGTCTGCGCGGCAAGGGGATACCGACTGATTCTCACCATGCCTGATACGATGTCTGTAGAGCGCCGGCAGTTACTGGCCATATTTGGCGCAGAACTGGTGCTGACGCCCGGAGCGGAAGGGATGAAAGGGGCAATAAGAAAGGCGGAAGAGCTGGCCGCAGAAAATCCTAATTCCTTTGTTCCACAGCAGTTTAAAAATCCAGCCAACCCAGAAATACACCGTCTTACCACCGCTGAGGAAATCTGGCGTGACACCGGGGGCCGGGTAGATATTTTGGTCTCAGGAGTCGGCACTGGCGGCACCATTACCGGGGTGTCCGAGGTCATCAAGCCGAGGAAACCCGAGTTTAAGGCCATCGCCGTTGAGCCGGTTGATTCCCCGGTGCTTTCCGGAGGAAACCCAGGCCCACACAAGATTCAGGGCATCGGCGCCGGCTTTGTCCCTGATGTCTTGAGAACCGACCTGGTCGATGAAATTATCAAGGTCACCAATGATGATGCCGGTAACATGGCGAGAAGGCTGGCCAAAGAAGAGGGGATACTGGCCGGCATATCTTCAGGCGCCGCCACCTGGGCAGCCCTGGAAGTAGCCAAAAGGCCGGAAAATAAAGGTAAACTTATCGTCACCATACTACCGGATACGGGCGAACGATATTTATCTACCTGGCTTTTCCAAAATAGTCTTTGAATTAACAAATTTCACATTATAGAGAGGCCTGTCTTGTTTAGAATTTTAGGAGAAGATATTCAGATTGTTTTTACCCGGGGACTGGCATTGGGTGGAATAGGGATTAATGAGGGCGGGGTGGTGGTGATGCTATGGGTCATGCGTGGCCCGAAAGGGCAAACACGGTAAAAACGTAAAATTAAAGGAAGGAACAGATAAAAAATGAAAACTATCGCCGAAATCAACGATAAAATCAAAAAAGGGCAGGCTGTAGTTGTAACCGCCGAAGAGATAATCGACATTGTTGCCGATAAGGGTTTATCGAAGGCTGCTCAGGAAGTAGACGTGGTCACCACCGGTACTTTTGGCCCTATGTGTTCATCAGGAGCTTACTTTAACGTTGGGCACGCCAAGCCAAGGATTAAACTGGGTGGCGGCAAGGTTTACCTGAACGATATCCCGGTATACGCCGGACTGGCAGCGGTCGATGTCTTCCTCGGCGCCACGGCCATACCCGACGATGACCCCAGAAACCGGTCACACCCGGGCGACTTCAGCTATGGCGGCGGACACGTCATTGAGGAACTTGTTGCCGGCAAGGACATTCGGCTTGAGGCCAGCGCCTATGGTACGGACTGCTACCCGAGGAAAAAACTGGAAACCTGGATAAACCTTCAGGACATCAATGAAGCCGTACTATTCAATATCCGGAACGCCTACCAGAACTACAATGTTGCCGTGAACCTTGCTGACAGAACCATATACACATATATGGGCATACTGAAGCCGCATCTTGGTAACGCCAACTACTGCAGTGCCGGACAGCTATCACCACTGCTGAACGACCCGCATTACAAAACAATCGGGGTCGGCACCAAGATATTTCTGGGCGGGGGTATTGGCTACGTTGCCTGGCAGGGAACGCAGCATAATCCCGGTGTTACTCGCGGCGATAATGGCGTGCCAAAACGACCGTCGGGGACCCTTGCCGTAATTGGTGACTTGAAGCAGATGAAGCCGGAATGGCTCCTCGGAACCACCTTTCTCGGTTACGGTTGCACGATAACCGTCGGCATAGGCGTGCCGATTCCGGTACTATCCGAAGAAATCCTGGCCTACACGACCGTTACAGATGCCGATGTTATGGCACCTATCGTGGATTATTCCGAGTCCTATCCACAGAGAAACCCGGATGTCCTGGGAGAGGTAAGCTACGCCGAGCTCAAGACCGGCAAGATTGAGGTCAATAAGAAGGAAGTGCCGACCGCTTCGTTGTCCAGCTATTCCAAGGCGGTGGAAATCACCAATATTCTGAAAGACTGGATACAGAAGGGTGAGTTCCCTTTGACCGAGCCTGTGGCATCAATACCGGGAGCGGAGTCAGGAATCAAATTCAAGAACCTGGAAGAGAGACCGCAGCGGCAAAGTTAAACGAGCAATGCAGCCATATCCGTGGAGGGTTCTGCCGGCAGGCGGCCCTCTGCGGATAACGGCGATACAGTCAGTAGCATGATATTTTGCTTGGAGATGTAAGTTGAAAGTATTGATAATTGCGTGTCGGGTGCTTATCAACGAATTACAGGCGGTAAGCCCACCCGGGGTTCAATTGGAATTCTTGGAGCAGGGGCTTCACAAAACCCCGGACAAGATGAGGCTCGCCATTCAGGAGAAGATACATCAGGTGGATGGCGGCTTCGACTTCATTATGCTCGGCTATGGGGCCTGCGGCAATGGTACCTTGGGTATTAAAGCGGAAAACGTGCCCATAGTCATACCCAAAGCACACGACTGCATTACCTTCTGGTTGGGCTCGGTGGCTAACCACATGCGGGAACATAATAAGGCTCCGGGCACTTATTATTTGACCAAGGGGTGGATCGAAGAAGCGAATTCACCCATGGTAACGTTTGATGAATACAAGGAACGTTATGGTGCCGAGACGGCAGAATGGGTGATGCGGGAAGCGTTCAAGAATTATACGCGCCTTGCCTTGATAGCCACCGGTTCTTACGACCCGGCCGAATATAGAGAGCACGCCCGGGCAAATGCTGCCTTCCTCAGCGTTGATTATGAGGAAATTGGAGGCTCTCTGTCTATATTTGAGAAGATGATGAGAAACGAATGGGATAAGGATGACTTTTTTATACTCCAGCCCGGAGAAGAAATAACCCAGAAGATGTTCTTATCGTTGTGTTAGATTTGCATTTCCAGGATTTTACAGTCTTATACCATCAATCAGCCGATACCCTGCGGAAGCCGTGAATGAGCGGGAAACGGTATAAGCCGAATACTTCCCGGCTTCGTAAGAAACCAGTAAAGATAATGATAATCCCTACCAGCTCGAAGATGTAGAACAGTGGCAGGCCGCCTCCCAACCTCATATGAGTCCCGCCCACGGCTGGCAATATGGCCCCAACAGCAATAAGTACATTAGATATTACCCTGTGCGGCATTATCTTACGTCGCCAGTAAACCCAGGCACTATATATGGCCCCCCCTACGAGGGAGACTGTCCCGAAAGTGTTAAATACGGGAGTCATAAGTCTCACACCCTGGGGCATAGCAGTGCCTGAAAGAACTTGAAGACCGCCCAGGTCAATGCTGGCGGCAAAGACACGAAAAGTGGCGTAAAATGACGCTGCCAATAAAATCGCCATAATAGTGTGAGCTGTGCGTTGCCTGACAAGTAAGTAGAGAGTACCCATTCCAAGGTAGGCAGCTACAAATATGGCGCCAAACAGATACCAGAGCCGATATACGGTGACATTTAGACCCCACGCCCCAACCCAGAACTCGGTTGACGTGCTAATGGCATACATGAACAAACCTATAGCCCAGATAAGCTGATAGGGCTTTCGTCTGGCAAAGAACTGGTCTAGAACTGCCAGGGCAAAAACAAAGCTTACGATGGCAGAAATCAGCGGTATATAGTGAATCATACCTGCTCCTTAGTATAAATCGTCTGTGTAAAAAATAAAAGAAGAGCAACGTTCTCTTCTAATACTGCTTTCGCGGTCGCGCCCGGACTGGAGCCAGCGACGAAGGGTGGTAAACCATTCGTTATTTCGTGTATTAACTCGATTACGCTATGGATTCCACTCCTTATCTCTTTCTTTGCTCTTAAGTAGAAAATGAAAGGACCATTCATGTACATTCCACCAGCGCAACAGGTATGCTCTCAGATATTTTTCACCAATTTATTAACGATAAAGAGGTAACATTTCCCGTAAAATTAGACTTTTGTTATGTAAAAAGCACGTATTATTCCCGATGACAATTCTTTTATATAGGGGTATATTTGTAACACATAAAGGGCATGGAGGGAAGGGCACACAATTTAAAGACGACTTATAAAGCTGCCATTAAGTTACCTTATCAATTGTTTTTTTGACAATGTAAGGTGGCACAGTATGACGTTCTGGAGGGTACTTTCAGTACTTTCCTCTATGCCCGCCCTCCAGGTTAATTGAAGAAATATATGGCGATGGAGGCGGAAAAATGAGAGGTTTGCGCAATTGTATGTTAGCGTTGCTGGCCGGGCTCATGGCACCTTTACTAATCTGGGCAGGTGCCGGCGTTGCGCTGCACCAGAGCAGGCAGCGGTCAGGTTTCTTAAAGCGAGCACTCCCAGATTTAACATGCTCTATTGATTCAGAGTGCCCTGCTGGGTATATGTGTGTGAGCGGCCAGTGCGTTCCGGCCACATAGCCCTTAATGTAATAAATCCAGCAATCAGCCGCAGTAAGCAGTAGACGGCCTGAGAAATTATCCTAAATTGCCCCCAAAGTAAATACTGTACAGACTTATTGTGCCTTTAATCATCCTTGTTTGTATCTACTCTGTACGCCGCTTCACTGTACACTTTTTCATCACCAAAAGATGAATCCCCCTCTTAATCTATTTTTAAAAAATTTGCTGGTAGACCATACCTGCAGGGTCAGAAAAAACTAATTACGTATTGACAGAAAGTTACATCCGTTTATAATTGATAATGCAGGGTATTTATGACGTGAGATAACCTGAAAACAAAATAGCTGATTGGGTGTATGGCGATGAAAAAGGGTGGTAGTGTCCGCAGAAAAAATGGCGGTGGCTGCTACCCTTTATTAATTTATAACAAAGCATCTTAAATCAGGAAAAACGGCGCACGCGCTGATAAATTAATATTCTAAGGCTTGGAGCTTGGCCGATGGAAAAGAGCAAACGCTCTTGGATTAAGCGTTGGTGTGACCGCAGTAGCACCCCTCCGCCCCTTCCGGCTATAACAGGCCCCCTGCTGGGACTGGCGTACATCATCGTAATGCCTTTTATAGGCGCCTTTGCCTCCCTCGTTCTTTGTGGCTACCGTGTGTCACGAACCGCAGCTGCTTTGCGGCGGTAATCAACGCAGGAAGACGTTGGTGCGTCCAAAGCACCCGGTGATGAAGCAGCGTATCTTGAGCAAGCCTGGTATTCATCATCTGATGGGCTTTTTGACGATTCCGGAGACATTACCGTTAGACTTCTCAACATTCAGTCGAAAAATAGCAATAAACGCAAATTGAACTATTATCTTGGAGGTCATGCTGAAGGTCGAGCGGCCACCGACCCTCTATCTGCTTAAATCGACCAGACCTTTGCGCATGGCGTATTTGATAAGCTCAGTCCGGTTGTGCAAATCCAGCTTTTCCATTATCTTGGTGCGGTGGCCCTGCACCGTCTTCTGACTGATATAAAGAGCTTCCGCAATTTCCCGGCTGGTGCGTCCCTCGGCAATGAGTTTGAGTATCTCCCTCTCCCTCTCGGTTAGACTCTCATATATATCAGGTTGTTCCGCCTGCTTCCGATAATCATCAATCAATGCCCTGGCTGCAGAAGGGTACAGAAAAGAATCTCCCCCGCGTACCGCACGTATCGCGGATACCAGGTCGGACCCCAGCGCTTTCTTCGGTATGTAACCCGCAGCTCCCACCTTTATCGTCGACAATATATACTCCTTGTTATCGTGCTGCGTGAGAATGATTACCTTCACCTTCGGGTTTCTCTTAGTCAAGCGATGGGTTACCTCCAGGCCGTCCATCCCCGGTATGGATATGTCCATTATTACCACATCTGGGTTCAATTCCCGTGTCATTTCTAATGCTTCTCTTCCTGCGGAAGCTTCGCCTATCACTTCTATGTCATCATAAATGCCCAGCAAAGCCTTTATACCATCTCGCATTATGGCGTGGTCATCCACCAGTAATATCTTAATCTTGTCCATTCATTCCTCAATTTACGTTCAACCAGATATACATAATCAGTACCATAAACTATCCGAAGTATCTATCGGCATTACTGCCTAATTTGATGAAGAAATAAGCTCATTTTTTACTAGGCATTCTATATTGGTTATTGCCAAATTTAACTGTTAAGTGATTTCCAAAAGTTCTTCCACGTTACAGCGAAGCTACTAATAGCATTGGCAGCCATTATATCTAGGGTCTTATCCCAGTCAAATAGGGATATTTTACCATCCAATTATAGGCCAAAATACTATTTCAAGGAGTAGGTAGGTGGCGTAACATATAATTGATTATTTGATTGCATTCCAAGTAATTCAAAGTTAAATCAGTAGATATGAAAAGACTGTTGCTATTTATAGGCATTAGCGTAGTAGTAATCGGTATATTAATTGTCTTTTCTTCTACCTCATATGCTCTTGATGAAAATGATTGCCTTACGTGTCATGGCAATGAGAACCTCACCAAAGCCAACGGCGAAGGCAAAACTGTTTCGCTGTATGTCAGTGAAGAACTTGTCAATACTGCGGCTCACCGATTTATAGATTGCACAACCTGCCACACCGCTGATCCACACGATGTTGACACACCATTGACCAAGCTTTCTCTCGCCGAAAAATGCGGGACCTGCCATGAATACGAATACAAGTTACACCAAAGCAGTATCCATGGGGAGCAGCTGGCTAAAGGCAACCCGGATGTAGCTACCTGTGTAGACTGTCACAGTACAACTAATAATCCACATAGCGTTATCCGCGTATTGGAATACAATGCACCGGCTTACAAGAAGAATATCGCCCAGACCTGCGCCTCGTGCCATAGCAATAAAGAGCTTATGGCGGACTACGGTATTGTAGAAAAGGTATATGAATCCTATATGCGGAGCTTCCATGGCAAGGCAATCCAACTCGGTACATATGAAGTAACTCAGCTTGATAAAGCAACCTGTACTAACTGTCACGGGGTTCATGACATCAAGAGCGCTCAAGACCCCAGCTCCCCGGTAGCCGGGTTGGAAAATTTGGCCGTTACCTGCGAACAATGTCATCCAGGAGCAGGTGTTGAATTCGCCAGGAGTTTCCTCGGTCACAAAGAAGCTTCACCTCAGAATGTAGGCGCAGCATATTATACCGAGAGGTTCTTTACTATCCTTCTGGTCACAGTCGTGGCTTTTGCGGTTATTATCGTTGTTATGGCTATCGTAAGGTTTTCAATTAACCGGTGGAGGGAATAAGCATGGCGGCAATAACAAGCGCGGTCGCGTTGACAAGGGTTGAAGAAGAACAAATAAGGCGCTTCGACATTAATCAAATAGTTCAGCATTACGGCTTAATGTCCAGCTTTATATTGCTGGCGGTAACGGGACTGCCACAGAAATTTAATGAATGGGCAATCAGTCAGTGGTGGGTAGGTCTTTGGGGGGGATTTGAAGTCTTGAGGGCAGCTCACCGCTTCGCGGCCTGGGTAATCATTATCATTTGCCTTTATCACCTTGTATACATCTTGTATTCAACGGTCATTCTTAAAAGACCTTTCCCGGTTAAAATGATTCCTCTTCCACAGGACTTCGTTAAATTCTTCCATGAAATCTCCTATTTCCTGGGATTCAGAAAAGGGAAACCTGAATTTGACCGCTTCAACTGGAGGGAAAAGTTCGACTACTGGGCAATATTCTGGGGCATGCCGGTGATGGCTGGCTCGGGCTTCATAATGATGTACCCGGTATTCTTTACCAAGTTTCTGCCGGGCTGGATAGTCCCCTCCGCTCTCATAGCGCATGGCGATGAGGCCATACTTGCTGTAACCTGGATATTTCTGGTACACATATTTTTTAACCACTTTAAACCAAAGATATTCCCCATAAACACTTCCATATTTACCGGTAAAGTCTCCAAAGAGCGGTATCGTGAAGAGCATCTCTTAGAATACGAAGGACTACTCAATAAGGAACAGGAAACAGCGAGTTGACGTACCTCAAAGAGATTTTCGACGATTGGCTTACAAGAGCCGCTTCTATCAACTTTGTTCTGATTGTAGCGGTTGTTTTATTTAACCTCTTCTCCGATTTACCGGAGAAATACCCCCTTTTTGGTGTTATTGTCTATTCCATGGTGCCAGTTCTCTTTATCAGTGGAGGCATCATCTTCGTTCTGGCAATACTTAAAATCCGACCCGGAAGTGGAAATTGAAACAGTACAGACGATATCGCGAAAAACTGATTTTCCTTATGACCGCAGGGGCTATCGGAATTATTTTACTGGTAATCGGCGGGTACCAGTTGCTTGAGTTTACCGATTCAACGGCCTTTTGCGGCAGGCTCTGCCACGACGTAATGTACCCGGAGTATACGGCACATCAAGCGTCCCCACATTCCAGAGTATCCTGCTCCGAGTGTCATGTCGGTTCAGGGGCTGATTATCTGGTAAGGTCAAAAGTTAGCGGCACTCCTATGTTATTTAACACCCTTGCCGGAATTTATCACCGCCCAATACGAACTCCGGTAGAAAACCTCCGCCCGGCGCGTGAAACCTGTGAACAGTGTCATCGCCCGGATAGATTTGCCGGTGACCTTGTCCGTGTCCACACCACGTATGATATCGATGAGGCAAATACGGAGCAAGTTGATACAAGGGTACTCAGGGTTGGTGGAGGGGAGTTAGAGACCGCCCGTGACATCCACTGGCATATTGCAGCCCGCGTCTGGTACGTTCCTCTCGATAGAGAACGACAAGAAATCGCGTGGGTTGGTGTCGAAGATACAGATGCGCAACTAACGGAGTATATTGACCCACAAAGACATTCAGAAATAACTGCCGAGCTTATTGAAGGTGAGAGACGCCTTATGGATTGCATGGATTGCCACAATCGTGCAACCCATATATTTAATTCTCCTGAAGAACTGGTAGATGCCGCGCTTGCCCAGGGTAAGATAGACAGAGAATTGCCCTACATAAAACGGGAAGCGCTTGAGGCTCTGGAACCGCCCAGTTTGAGCCTGGCTGAAGCAAATGCAAGAGCTGAAGATATCAAAGAATTCTACCGTGCTAATTACACAACAATCTATAACGAAAAAGTAACCGTTATCGAACAGACCGTGGAGGAGGTCAAAGAGATTGCCCGACTTACTACATTTCCTCACATGAAAGTCTCATGGGAAACCTATATCGATAATTCAAGTCATCTGGAATCGCCCGGGTGTTTTAGATGTCACGGCAAGTTGGTAGAAGCAATTAGTGACGAAAAGGAAGGCGAAGTCATCAACGCCGATTGCGACTTTTGTCATTACTTCGAGCTGGAATAATTAAATTAGGGTATTTTTCCCGAAGAAATAGGTATAAGTACTCATAGTACGCTCTTATCCAGGTTTGCTAGTATAAAATGACGAACTAATTATGTATATTATTCAGCGTGTTTTTTAATTGAAAGGGGGCGAATAATGAAGCTTAGCAGTGTCACCGTACGCCTGTTGTTTGGAGTAGTCTTATTGCTAATGATCACGTCGCTGATAGCCTGCGGAGCGCCGCAGGGACCAGCCGGACCACCGGGACCGCCTGGACCAGCGGGATCAGCCGGACCACCGGGACCAGCTGCACCAACCGAAGAACCCGCTGAGCCTGAGGTAGCTGTAGCCGTTAACGCTGGAGATGACCAGGCGGGAGAGCCAGGAGATACGGTTACCCTGAAAGTTAATGTTGAAGTTAACGATGGCTCCACAGTAGAAAGTTATACGTGGGCCCAGACCTCGGGAGTAAAGGCCAGCATCAGCGGCGGTGACTCTGATACAGCAATGGTTAAATTAGGAGACTCCGCAGCATATAAAGAAGAACTGATTGGAGGTCTCCGCATAGTTGACCGCTTCACGGTTCAGGCAATCAACCCGCATTCTTTAGAAGCCGCCGAGGTAACAACATTTAAAGTTACCGTAAAGACAAGTGGCGGGGAGTACAGCGATACGGTTAACGTAGCGGCAGACTTGCCTTACGTGTGGAACCCGGGCATTTCCAATGTACCCAAAGGTCTGACAGTTCTTCTCCACGGCAAAGAACAGAGCTCATATAGCTGGACCGTGTCTTCGCCCAGTGGCTCTGCGGCTGCTCTAGAAGACGCTTCGAGCCAGAACCCCTCATTTGTTCCTGACGTGGCTGGCAAATATGTTCTTTGGGAGAGCACCAGTCGCGCCCATCTTAATGTTTACGCCGGAACCTGGACAGGAGCCATAACCGGCCAGAATAGCGATGGCCGTCCCTTATCCGATGATTGTACTATCTGCCACAATGGAACCATCGCTGAAGACCAGTTCACCGCCTGGCGGGAATCCGGGCACGCCGAAATATTCACTCAAAATATAAATAACCCAAGTGGTCACTGGAGCGAGAGCTGTGCCGTTTGTCATACTGTCGGCTACAGCCTGGACGCGGCTAACGGCGGTTGGGACGAGGCCAAGGAGGCCGAAGGCTGGGTCGTGCCACCACATGGCGAGGTTGGCCTCTGGACCGAAATACTGGCCGACTATCCTGAGACGGCGCAACTGTCCAACATCCAGTGCGAAAGCTGCCACGGGCCGAACAACTCTGCACTTCACGGCAATGGCCAGATTGATGCTGAGAGGGTAAGTCTCTCGTCCGAAGTCTGCGGGGTGTGTCACGGTGAACCGGCACGTCACGGGCGCTACCAGCAGTGGGAAGAAAGTCTCCACGCCAACACCGAACTGGCCACGGAGCGCTTCGACAATGCCAGTTGTGCCCGCTGCCATACCGCTCAAGGCTTCCTTGCCTGGCTGCCGCAGCTTAACTCCGGTGATTCGGGCAGTCTCAAAGCCGAGGTTACCTGGACCGCCGACACCGTGGAGCCGGTTACCTGTGCCGTCTGTCATGACACCCATGACGTCGGCAATATAACGGGTGAACCGAACGACGTGAACCTGCGTGTAACCGGTAACACGGCTATGCTGCCGTCAGGTTTCCAGGCACTGGGCGTGGGCAGGGGTGCCCTGTGCATGACCTGCCACAACACCCGCAATGGTGAGCGTAACGACATTGCCATGGCCACACAGGACGACCGCGCACCGCATGTCGCTGCACAGGCTGACGTCCTGATGGGTGAGAATGCCTACTTCGTGACCACGGGGGCCCGGTCACCGCATTCCTACATCGAGAACACCTGCACCACGTGTCACATGGTACTTTCGCCACCGCCAGCGGAGTTCAGCTATAACCTGGGTGGCACGAACCACTCCTTTGAGCCCAGCCTTGAGATATGCGCTGATTGCCACGGCGAATTCAATGGCGGCACCCTCATGGAAGCCACCGAAGGGAAGATGGAGGAGCTCAAGGAAGCCATCGAGGCAGCACTTCTAGCTGAAATCAGGACCCAGGTTGACGCAGGTAACACCTTGACGTTGGTAGGGTTCGGAGAAGGTGATACTGATGTGGATATCACCGCTGCTAGCTCAATCAGTCACGTAGAACTTCTTGAGTCTCATGGCCGCCAGGCTATGGATATCACAGTGGATGGTATCACGTATGAGCACATCAGGATTATCTCGGATACCTTGATGAAGGATGCAGCTGGAAAGGAGCTTGAGATTAACATACTAAGCTCCGATAGGGGTCAGATTATCGCCAAGTCAGGCTGGAACTACTTCCTGCTACATGGCGATGCCAGTGAAGGCGTTCACAACCCGAGCTTCACTCTCAACGTGATTAACGCTTCTCTCAGTGCATTGAAATAGACGAAATTAATTTCGCGGTTACAGGTGGGCTGGTGGGGTCAACCATTAAAGGCTCTGCCAGCCCACCGTGTGATGGCCAGTTTTCTCAGCCAGTCTAATTCATTTTAGGAGGAGTAAATGAAAAAAATATCGGTACTCTGGATATTAGCCAGCCTGCTCTTAATCAGCATATTGCTGATTTCATCCTGCGGTGGTAAACCTGAACCCGCTCCGGCTCCCGCTCCAGCTCCGGCTCCTACAACAACCTCGCCATCAGGGCCAACCCCTACCCCACACACATTGGAAGGCCGCGACAATTGTCTCATGTGCCATGAAACGGGAGTAGGAGATGCTTCAGCAATACCGGAAGACCACGCTGGACGTACTATTGACCTTTGTCTAACCTGCCATGAAGCAGCAGGGTAATCTCAATTTGAATACAACTTTCTCGGCATTTACAATATATATTAGGTAAATATCCGCAGACTCGCCTGAGTCGCCGGGTGGAGTGGATGATGCTACGAAATAAGAAATTCCTTATCAGTGGGCTTTTGATACTTATTGCCGTAAGCTATCTCGCCTATACTGGTTTTGAAAGTTCGGCCATTTATTATTACACGGTCAGCGAACTCACAGAGCAAGATGAATCCGTTCGTAATACTAACGTTCGCGTAAATGGGCAGGTTGATGTTAACTCTGTGGAACACAATTCGACCGGCAGTTCTGCATTAGAGTTCATAATTACAGAAGGTGGGGAAAGCTTTCCTGTCATTTACCAAGGGATAGTCCCTGATACCTTCGGCGCGGGACGTGAAATCGTAATTGAAGGTTACCTTGATTCAGAGGGAGTATTCCAGGCAGATACAATTTTGACCAAATGTCCTTCCAAATACGAGCCTGGGGATTAGAGCACTTCAATGGATAGCAATTCATGGCAGTAACCGGCTATGTCCTTCTATGGGGGGCATTATTAGCCTCTGTCTATTCGGCTATTGCGTATCAGATTGGAACAAGAAAGAAATTATCCAGACTTGTTGTAAGTGCCAATGATGGCCTTGTAGCCGCATTTTTGTTTATTTCGGCATCGGTAGCGGTTTTACTGTTTGCCATTCTCACCCACAATTTCCAGATTGAGTATGTTGCTTCATACACCAGCCGTGATACTTCTTTTTTCTATCTTTTGAGCGGGCTCTGGGCTGGTAACGCCGGCTCTCTGCTGTTCTGGGCATGGCTCATTTCCCTCTTCGCGACAATTTTTCTACTTCGCAAGAAAGATATAAACGAAGAACTGTTACCCCATGCCTCTTCTGTCATAATGCTTGTTCAGGCGTTCTTCCTTATCCTGCTATTAGCAGTGTCAAATCCATTTCGCACTCTCCAGGTGGCCCCTCCAGATGGAAGAGGACTTAACCCCATGCTGGAAAATATCGGCATGATATTACATCCTCCTGCTCTATTAGCGGGATATGTCGGCTTTACAATTCCGTTTGCTCTGGTTATCGCCGCTTTATTAACCAGGCAGTTCAGTGGGACCTGGTTGTCAGAAGCAAGAAAATGGGCATTATTATCCTGGCTCTTATTGGGGGTAGGAAATATCATAGGTGCCTGGTGGGCATATGTTGAGCTGGGCTGGGGCGGTTATTGGGCCTGGGACCCCGTTGAAAATGCCGGATTAATGCCATGGCTAACAGCGACCGCTTTTCTCCATTCCAATGTAATGCAGAGCAGAAAAGGCGTAATGAAAACCTGGAATCTGTCATTAATAGTATTGACTTTCCTTCTGGCCATTTTCGGCACCTTCCTTACCAGAAGTGGAGTCCTTTCTTCTGTTCATACCTTTGGCGAATCCCGTCTGGGTCCTTTCTTTTTAGTTTTTCTGGGCATCGCCTTTCTCATTTCATTCGGATTAATTTACTACTATAAAGATGAGCTTAAAGCCAGAATGCAGACCCAGTCTTTCGTTTCCAAGGAATTTGCGTTTCAGTTGGCTACCTGGCTTCTTGTTGGCGCGACGCTGATAATACTCGTTGGCACCATATTCCCGGCCCTGTCCGAAGCTGTAAGAGGCGTTAAAATAGTGGTCGAAGAGTCCTTCTTCAACCGTGTAAATGGGCCTATTTTCCTGGTTCTGGTGCTCCTTGCCGGCATTTGCATAGCCATCAGCTGGCGTCAGGATTCAGCCCTTAACCTGCTCCGGAGATTCTTCTGGCCTTTCCTGGCTACCGTGCTTTTTGTCGTGATACTTATTGCAGCCATCGACGTGATATGGTACGTTACCATATTCCTATCACTGTGCTTCTTAACTTTCCTGATTATCCTGAAAGAATGGGGCCGTGAAGTAAGGGCCCGACACAGGTCAAGTTCGGAGAACTATGCCAGAGCATTCTGGAAACTACTTCAGGGAAATCGCCCTCACTTCGGTGCATACATCGTTCACCTTTCCATCGCCTTCATAGCCGCCGGTGTTATTGGCTCATCATTCCTCGCGATGGAAAAGGAAATCGAGCTTCAACAGGGAGAATCAATAACAATCAAAAACTATACTTTGACCTATGAGGATTTAGCCTACTCCGAAACTGCCAGCAAACAGATAGTAACCGCCACTATTTCGGCTCAACATAATCAAAATTTCATTGGAGTATTGAAACCGGAAAAATACTTCCACCGAAACTATGAGCAGCCGGTAACAGAAGTGGCAATTCGTTCCAGCCCTCTTGAAGACCTTTACGTTATACTGGCCGGCTGGGACACAAATGGTACAGCGGCCTTTAAAGTGCTGGTCAATCCTATGGTTATCTGGATATGGGTTGGAGGTGGTCTGTTAGCTTTGGGAGGAGTAGTCGCCTATTGGCCAACAAGGAAACGGCAAAGAATGACGACAAGAACCGGCGTTGTGTCAGAACCAGAACGTGATATTGAAACAGAAATAGAAAAGAAGGTTCTTGAACTGAGACGAAAACGCAGCTTTTTATGCCCGAATTGTGGAGGAAAATATCAGGAGAATAGTCGTTTCTGTTCTCAATGTGGTGCCAAGCTGAGAGGTGATTAAGACATTGCTCAGACACTTAATTTTATTAGTAGTGATGTTCTCACTGCTTCTATCACCCGCATCAGTATCCGCAGCGGAAACCGGTACAGGCACGATAGAAGGTCAGATAATAAACGGCACGGAAAATGGTGGCAGTGTTGATAGTCAAGAAGTAATCCTGACAACTTATCTCGGTGATGAAGAGATGGAGACGGAATCCACAACCACTGATAGCGATGGCTTCTTTCGCTTTTCAGAGATATCAACGGAGCCCGGTCTCAGTAACGATGTAGAAATTCATTACCAAGAAGTTGAATACAGAAGTGAGCGTCTTGTCTTTGATGATGATAATCTTATTAAGTCCATCGTACTTACTGTCTATGATGCTACCGAGAATCCTGAAGCCATTCAGATAGAACTGGCACACATTATAATCTACGTGGAGCCCGATATTTTACACGTGGAAGAGTACTTATTATTTATCAATGAATCCGACAAAGCTTACGTTGGTACGACAAGTTCCAATGATGAAAGCATCCGGGAATCATTAAAATTCTCTCTTCCTAAAGGTGCCTCTGAACTAGAAGTAAGCCATGGGCTCATGGACTGCTGTATTATCATTACTGAAAACGGCATAGTCGATAGTATGCCAGTCTTGCCCGGACCGAAAGAAATAGTATATTCATATCATATTTACCCTAACTCAAAGAAATATGTATTTTCAGAAGGCGTTAACTATCCTATAAAAAATCTGACTCTCCTGATCCAGGGAGATAATATTGATATTTCCAGTGAGCAGCTATTTGCTGGCGAGCCGTTATCTATCGAAAGCGCCACTTTCAACCATCTAACCGGTAATAATATCGCCCAGGGAGAACAGGTATCTGTTCAGCTATCTGACCTTCCAATTACACGTAATTCCGCAGATATAGTATGGCTCGCGTTAATCCTGGCGATACTTTGCGGAGGTTTCCTCTTTGTTTTTATCCTGCGGCGGAGGAAATTAGTACTCGAAGTGCCGCTCGAGAGCAAAGAGAAAGCGTACCAGGAAGTTTTAACGGAACTGGCCCAACTGGACAACGATTTCGAAGATGGTAAAATAGATAAAGAGGCCTATCTCCGGTTGCGAGCCGAGAAGAAATCGCAGTTACTGCAATCGGCAAAGAGTATTAAAGGAAACGCTGGCAATCAGTAATGGCAAGCCGTGAGTCCAGTTCCTCGAATTGGGCAGTTGAAATACAGGGTCTTACCAAATCCTTTGGTCCCCGGACCGCTTTAAGAGGAATAGACCTTCGTATAACGGCAGGAAATTCCGTTGCCATCTTCGGGCCCAACGGTGCCGGAAAGACTACGTTAATCAAAATACTGGCCACCATTCTCAAACCTTCCTCGGGTAAAATCCGGTTGGGTGGCCGAGATATTCAAAAAAATACCGAGGAAATCAGACGTCTTGTTGGCGTAATCACACATCAGACATTCCTGTACAGTAACCTGACGGCATACGAAAATCTGGACTTTTACAGTCGGATGTTTGATGTACCCCACCGCAGGGAACGCATTCACGAGGTGCTGAATATAGTGGGAATACCATCCCGCATTCATGATCGCGTGGGCACCTTGTCCCGCGGAACGCAGCAAAGAATTTCCATAGCACGCTTACTGCTGTCCAAGCCAAGGATAATCCTGCTGGACGAGCCGGAAACGGGACTGGACCAGCAGGCCACGGCATTGCTCTGGAATGCTCTTCGCCTGGAGGGAGAGGAGCAATATACTATTATCCATACCACGCATAATCTGGCGCGGGGATTTGAAACCTGCGACCGCATGCTCATACTGGCCAGAGGGGAGATTGTCTTTGACCGGGAAAGAAGCTCCATGGATTTAACAGACCTGACGCAGGCATACCAGCACTTTATTGAGGTCACATCATGATGTTCTGGGGGAAGGTCCTGGCCATCGTTCGGAAAGACACCATTTCGGAGTTACGCACGAAAGAGGTAGTCGCTTCTGTACTGGTTTTCACCATACTGATGATAGTTATATTCAACTTCGCTTGCAGCGCTAACTATGAACTGGTAAAGAGCATGGCCCCGGGCATTTTATGGGCTACTTTCACCTTCGCCGGAGTGCTGAGCCTCAATCGCGCCTTTATCGCCGAGAAAGAACAGGGCTGCCTTGAAGGATTGATGGTCTGTCCCATCAGTCGAGATGTTATATATGTTGGCAAGATGGTAACCAGTCTTCTCTTTATGCTTATCATTGAGATGGTTACCCTTCCCATATTTACCCTTCTGTTCAATGTAAATGTTATTTCGCTGCAGCTGATTGCCATTGTCATACTGGCCACGGTTGGTTTTGTAGCTGTGGGAACCCTGTTTTCGGCCATTGCCATAAATACAAGGGCAAGGGAGCTGGTGCTGCCAATTCTATTTCTGCCGGTAGTTGTACCCGTCGTCATCAGTGCCGTGAAAGCATCAGGATTGGCTATTGCTGGTGAACCATGGAGCCAATTGTACTCGTGGTTATTGATACTGTTATCCTTTGATGTTATCTTTATTACGCTCTCTTATTTGATTTTTAACCACGTTATTGAAGAATAGAGGAGTCATACCATGAATAGAAAGCGTAACACAGTAAGGAATATATTTCTGGGCATAAGCTCAATTTTAATGATTCTCACGTTGTATATGATATTTCTTTATGTACCCGTTGAGAAAGAAATGGGGATTGTCCAGAAGATATTCTATCTTATGGTTCCCATGGGGTGGTTAGCCCTGCTTTCCTTTTTGATAGTATTCATCGGCAGCATTCTTTATCTGATTAACAAGGATTCCAAGTGGGATGTACTGGCTCACTCCTCCGCAAGCATCGGCATTCTGTTTACCGCCCTAGCTCTGTTAATTGGTGCCATCTGGGCAAAACCGGTCTGGGGAGTCTGGTGGACATGGGAAGCGCGCTTAACCGCCACGCTGGTTCTATTTATGCTTTATGTAGCCTATTTCATGGTGCGTTCGTTTACGGCCGACGAAGCACGAGGTGCCACTTTCGCAGCTGTTATCGGAATTGTAGGTTTTATTGATATACCTATAATTGCTCTGGCGACCACTCTCTGGAGAGGAATGCATCCAGGAGGGATTATTTTTGCGGGTGGATTGGCTCCTTCCATGCTATTAACTCTCATTACCAGTTTAATTGCTTTCACATTTTTCTATTCTCTTCTCTTGATGCAACAGATTTCCTTGAAAAATAATGAGAACCGGCTGAAGAAGTTACAACAGTACCTCAATTAGCTTATAATTGTGATAGGAGAAGAAATAATTATGGAGAATATGGGTTATTTATTTGCCGCCTTTCTCATTGTATGGATAGGGATTATCGGTTACTTATTCGTTATATTTAATAGGCAAAAGAAAATATCCCGAGAGATTGAAACGCTCGAAAAGTCTTTAAAAGAGAAGGGCATTAAGCAGTAGAAACAGCTTCAGTGTTTCCAGTCACTTTATTCAGTTAAAGCAATTGCATTTTAGGCCACATTTAGAGTAACGGTAAACAAATCGATGGAGCGAAATAATGAGATTTATTAGCCGCCTTACTCTAATAAAAAAGACTGTTATTTTCACAATATTGGGTCTGTTACTTGGCATCGCGCTGTTCAGCTTCCTGGGGCTGGGTGCCGTTAACGAAGCCACTGAGAATATGCTCGAGGACCGTGTAACCACGGCCAGCCTCGTAGCTGATTATCTGGATGAGACACTGGAAATCATCAAGAATGAAATAGAACATACAGCAGAACTGATAGAAGTCAACGGGTTCAATGGCGACTCGATTAAACACGTAGAGGACCTCAGCGATTTATTTTCCCGGCTGTCTGTTTATGCCCACAGTATCCATTTTATAGATGATACCGGTGACGTTATATGGAGTCGGCCCGGTGGTGGAAACACGGATGGTTTCCACGTCTCCATGTATCCGTCTATTATTGAAGCTTTCCAAACAGGAGATATAGTCGTTTCAGGTCTCGTTCTATCGCCGGATACCGAAATCCCGGTCGTCCTCATTACAGCACCCGTCGATGGAGGCCATCAGAGCCTAAGGAGAGCACTGATTGTTGCCATCGATATAGCCAAGTCAAGCATCGGCGGTTTTATACAACCAATCAGACTCGGACAGACAGGCTATACCGAAGTCGTTGACCAGAATGGAATTGTAGTGGTTAGAACTGACCCGGGACCTACTCTGGCTCCGTTTGAGAAAAGCGACCACAGTGGTCATTTCGCTGAACTTATTGCAGCCGGAAAGCCAACCCGCGGATTATGTCACACCTGTCATGAACCGATTCAAAAGGTGGAAAGAAGAGACGTACTGGCCTTCGTTCCTGTCTCGGCAGCCAAATGGGGAGTCATCATCCGCCAATCTGAGGAAGAGGCATTGTTCCCCGTATACGAGTTACGTCGGAACTTGTTTCTTTCCGGCGCCGGGCTCGTCATAGTTATATTATTATCCGTTGTACTGGTGACGCACGGTGTAACCAATCGACTCAGGTCTCTGTCAATTGCTTCGCAGCATATCGCCGACGGCGACCTGGGTACCCCTATCCAGATGACAGGGAAAGATGAAGTAAGCGATTTAGCCCAAACATTTGATAATATGCGAGCAAAACTAAAGCTTTCACACGACGACTTGGAGCAAAGAACCAAGGAATTATCTTCGCTGCTTTCCGTGTCTGAAATTCTGACAACACTTTCTGACTTATCAAATATAGGCACAGCGGTAACCAACGCTTTAAACAAGACGCTGGAGATACTTAAACGTAATAGTTGGAGCATTCTTTTATGGGATGAAGAAAAACAAATGCTGTGTTACTGGAAGGATAGTAAACCAGTTGAGGATAAAGACAAGCAAGATTGCTGCCGCCTGGGTGAAGGCATCTCGGGAAGAGCTGCTGAACTTAACCGTACCGTTGTCCTGAAAGACATCTCCAGAGATGCGCGTGTTTCTGTCGCCGACTTAAGTCTTGGAAAAGGTGTGCGGGCATTTGCCAGCACTCCATTGTGTTCGAAAGATAAGCTTCTGGGGGTTTTGAATATCGCGAGCAGCGATACTCGTAAATTCTCCCGTGAAGATGTTCATTTCCTGGAAGGGGTAGCCAGACAGGTTGCCATAGCTTTAGAAAATGCCAGGCTGCACCAGGAAGTGCAATACAAAGAAGAGGTTCGTGGCGAGCTCTTGAATGAGCTGTTTTCCATTCAGGAGGAGGAGCGAAAGAGAATAGCTCAAGAGCTTCACGACGAGACGAGTCAGGTCCTGGCCAGCCTGAATGCCAGGTTGGAAGCAGCCTCAAAGTTGTTACCAACCGGCGCTACAGAGGTTAAGGACCTAATACGCAAGGCTCAGTCACAGTCAATCACGTTGATTGAGGATATCCACAAATTAATCTATGAGCTTCGCCCAACCCTGCTCGATGACCTGGGCCTTGTTGCCGCAACGAGATGGCTGCTGGAGGACACTCTGGAAGCTACAGGAATAAATGCTAATTTCCAATCCGCCGGAAGGAAAAAACGACTGTCTCCTCCCATAGAAACAGCACTCTTCAGGGTTACTCAGGAGGCTATCTCCAATATCATAAAACATTCCGAATCCAAGAATGTTTTCGTAATTATAACTTTCAAAAGAAACTCGATTGTGGTTTCCATCCGCGATGATGGCAAAGGATTCAATGTTGCAGATGCGCTGGCGGCAAAAGACAGGCCACGCGGGTTGGGGTTGCTGGGCATGAGAGAGAGAGTGGAACGTTTTCAGGGTAAGTTTGCCGTGAAATCTGGTCACGGCAGAGGTACGGAAGTATATATCGATATACCTACGAACACAGGAGATGATAATGAGAAAGATTAAAATATTACTGGTAGATGACCACGCCATAATGCGAGATGGTATAAAGGCTTTGCTGAGCATTTATGATGACATAGAAGTGGTAGGCGAAGCTTCCGAGGGAAAAGAAGCATTAGAAATGACACGGGAATTGAACCCGGATGTAGTAGTAATGGACATATCCATGCCGGGGATGGACGGCCTGGAGGTAACCCATCGCTTGACCAAGAGAAACCCGAAGGTGAAGGTGATCATTCTCACGCAGCACGATAACAAGGAGTATATCTTGTCGACGATAAAGGTGGGGGCTGCGGGTTACATACCGAAGAAAGCGCTGGGGTCAGACCTGGTATCTGCGATACGCGCGGTATGCAGTGGAGATTCCTTTCTGTATCCTTCTGCGGCCAGGACATTGATTGATGATTATCGGAAGCAGGCGGAACAGCCTGATATATATGAGAGTCTAACTGAGAGGGAGAGGGAGATACTCAAACTTATTGCCGAGGGACGCACCAGCCGGGAAATTGCGGAAGCTCTTTATATCAGTCAGAAGACGGTGCAGGGCCACCGCACCAAGATAATGGAAAAGCTGGATTTGCACAACCGGACTGAGCTTATCAAGTACGCTATGCGCAAAGGTCTGGTCGATATTGATACATAGGGTGCATAAATCTCAAAGTCATTGCTTACAATACAGTTAAATACTTGCCAGCACACTAGTGATGTTTACACAGTGAATGGGATATAATAGCGAAAGCAGGAAGCCGGAGGTATTTGCGACCTGGAGCTTGGCCGAAGAGATTTCTCTCTTATTACTCTGCTTCCTGCTTGCGCTTAAGTAGCCTTAATTCTATACCGTTCCATTGAATACTCGCAATAGCATTTATACCTAGATTTTAAGCGAAAGAATCCTGTATTTAGTTAAGATTCGCTCCCTTTTCGTTATCATTGGAAACCGGCACGGTATCCGTGCTGTGTAAAAAGTCAGCGATTTCAAGAAGACCATCAGGCTAGTCATATAATCCTTTATGTCTATGTGTAAATACCTGTTTTCCGCTGCGTTTGGACTTTTATTATGGTTCAGTAAAGTCGAACTTGATAAGCTGCAAACAGGTTTTTACAGGCAGTGCTATTTTCGGTATTATATATAGTTAAGCCTCGTATTTATCTCAAAGGCTAAAAAATAAGGAGCGTTTATGAACGAAGTCGAGTCAATTGAAAGCAGGCACCCGACCCTTGACACTATCAAATTCGAAGTTATCCGGAACCTGATGCACGCCTTCGTAGAGGAGATGGCTGCCGCCCTGGCAAGATCAGCATACTCTACAAACATCAAAACGCGCCGCGACCATTCATGTACCTTCTTTGACGCTAAAGGAAAGATGGTAGACCAGGCTTCTGACCAGCCTTCTCACCTCGGTGCTCTGGTTTTTTCTGTTCCAGCAGTGCTGAAGGAGTATGGTGTAGAGAACCTTGAGCCTGGGGACGGGATACTGGTCAACGATGCGCACCGCGGACTGGTTCATTTGAACGATGTATGCCTTATTTCCCCTGTCCATTACCAGGGGGAAGTCTTCGGCTACGTGGCCAACGCTGCCCATCACGTTGATATCGGAGGGAGAGCACCGGGAAGTATAGCTATGACAACGGACATCTTTCAGGAAGGTATAATCGTGCCGGGGGTAAAGTTTGTAAAGCGCGGTGAAATCGACAAGGACATGCTGAAATGGTTCACCGCGAATGTGCGTGGTAAGAAAGAGTCCGCAGGTGACCTCAGGGCCCAGGTGGCATCAAACAAGCTCGGCATACGAAGGATAGCGGAGATACTGGATAAGTATGGTGTGGATGTGGTGAACACGGCGATAGAGCAGCTCCATGAATACACTGAGCGCAGAGTCCGCCACGAATTCCAAAAGTTTCCTGATGGAGTGTTTGAGGGCGATGCGTATGTTGATGACGACGGTATAACTGATGAGCCGGTATGTATCAAGGCTAAAGTAGTCATCAAAAAGGGAGATGTGACCGTCGACCTGACAGGCTCGGACCCTCAGCACAGGGGGCCAATGAACTGCACCTTTGCCATGACCTATTCCGCTGCAATGTACCCCATCCGGGCCCTTCTTCCCTCCGACCTGCCCATGAACGACGGCTTCTACAGGATGATTAAGGTTATCGCGCCCAAAGGCACCGTAGTGGACTGTAATTATCCCAGCGCGGTGGTAGGGGGGTGGGAGGTCGCGCAGAAGACCGTCGAAGCGGTCCTCAGGGCCCTCTCAAAAGCCATGCCCGACCGGGTCCCCGCCGAAACCAAAAAGACCATCCTTCACATAGCCTTCGGTGGGGTTGACCCTCGAAGCAAGGAGTATTATGTGTTTCTGGAGACCTGTGGGGGCGGTTTTGGAGGCAGGCCAACCAAGGATGGAGTCGACGCAGTCCAGGTAGCCCTTCAAAATGCAGAGAACTCGCCCATTGAGGAGCTTGAAGTCGGGTATCCTGTCCTTATATTGAGATATGAGTTGCTCCCCGATTCTGAGGGTGCCGGCAAGTTCAGGGGAGGCCTGGGCTTAAGAAGAGACTACCGGTTCCGGGACCACGAAGCTAACGTCACCATACTTGCCGATACCGCCAAGTTTCCCGCCCGGGGCATATTTGGAGGCCGGGACGGCAGAGTAGCCAGATACCTCCTGAACCCTGAAGGTGAGAACTTCAAGGATGTCGGCTCCAAATCGACCTTCTACACCAGCCCTACCGATATCGTCAGTATGCAAACTCCTGGAGGAGGCGGCTACGGAGACCCGTTTGAAAGAGACCCTGAAGCCGTGCTTGACGATGTAAGATGTGAGAAGGTTTCGCTGGACAGGGCTCGCGAGGTATACGGGGTTGTTATAAATCCAGAGAACTGGACGGTGGATATACAGGAGACATCCAAGTTAAGGAAGACGGGATGATAACAGGAGGCTCTAATAATGGCACAGTATAGGCTTGGTGTTGATATAGGCGGAACCTTTACCGATGCGGTTCTCGTGAATCTCGGGACGGGCGAGTTTCGAACCTCAAAGGTTTCAACCACGCCACAGGACCCTTCGATAGGCTTTCTGCACGCTATCGAAAGGCTGGTTTCTGAAGCCGTCATCAACCCGGAGGAGATAGCACAGATAGTTCATGCGACTACTGTCGCTACGAATGCCATTATTGAGAACAAGGTAGCCAAGAGCGCCTTCATCACCACGAAAGGTTTCAGGGATATTCTGGAAATCCAGAGGCAGATCAGGCCCTCTCTCTATGACCTCTTCTTCGACAAGCCGGCACCGCTTATCCCCAGATACTTATGCTATGAAGTGACCGAGAGAATGACGCCTGAGGGTGAGGTACTCCAGCCTTTGAATGAAGAGGAGGTCAGGCAGACCGTAAAGCAAATCAGGAAAACCGGTGTTGAAGCCATAGCGGTATGCTTCCTCCATTCATACATTAATCCTTCACATGAAAAGAGGACGGGCGAGATAATTCGAGAGGAGTTTCCTGAAGTTTATCTGACCCTCTCCTCGGAGATAAATCCTGAGTTTCGGGAGTATTTCCGGGCCAGCACCACGGTCATCAACGCGGCACTTATGCCGATAATCGCCAGATATGTGGACAATCTCCAGAAGGAAATCGCTGCGAGAGGCTTCAAATCAGGCCTCTACGTGATGCAGTCTGGAGGGGGCGTTATGACGGGTAACGTAGCCAGGGATAAGCCCGCTGCAATGGTCGAATCAGGTCCGGCGGCAGGGGTAATCGCAGCATCAGCTTTGGGGACCCTGCTCGGGTATTCAGAAGTGATATCCTTCGATATGGGCGGTACCACGGCTAAAGCCGGTCTTGTGGAGCGCGGCCGACCGAAGCTCGCGGCGAACTATGAGGTAGGAAGCGCAGCCATCACCCCCGATGCCCATGGCAGGAAGGGTTCGGGTTACCCGCTGCAAACTCCCGTCATCGACCTTGTTGAAATAGGCGCTGGAGGGGGGAGTATCGCCTGGATAGATACCGGTGGCACTTTGAGGGTGGGCCCTCGAAGCGCTGGCGCCGAACCCGGCCCAGCGTGCTACATGACCGGCGGTACCCTGCCTACGGTAACCGATGCCAATGTTGTCCTGGGCAGAATAGACCCTGACTACTTCCTTGGCGGAGAGATGAAGCTTGACAAGACGGCAGCTGAAAAAGCTCTCGAAGAGCACTGCGCCAAGGCCCTGGGCAAGGATGTGGTCACCACAGCTGCCGGTATAGTTGAGATAGCCAACGCTAACATGATTCGGGCCCTGAGGATTGTGTCGGTGGAAAGAGGCTACGACCCTCGTGAATATGTGTTGATAGCTTTCGGCGGGGCCGGGCCTATGCATGTCAACGATATTGTTAGAGAGCTTCAGATTCCAACGGTGATTGTTCCCCTGAACCCGGGTATAACTTCCGCGCAGGGTCTGCTTATGACCGACCTGAGGCACGATTACGTGATGACCTACATTTGTCGAGTGGATAGAATCGACCTCGATAAGGTGAACAGAATCTACAGCGACTTTGAAGCTCAGGGGAGAGGCCTGCTGATTCAGGAAGGTGTGAAGGAAGAGGATATGCTTTCCTCGAAGTTTATGGATATGAGATATGTCGGCCAGTCCTATGAACTGACGATACCGGTGCCGGGCAAAGAGATAACCGTGAATGATATGGCGGAGATAACTGCTCTGTTCCATAAGGAGCATGAGAGGGCTTACGGACACTGCGCACCTGAAGAGCCTGTGGAGATTGCTAACCTGAAGCTGTCCGCTACAGGGCTTATACCCAAACCCAAGCTCAGGGAGCTAAAGAGAGGAGAGGCGAGCCCTGAAGCGGCGCTATTGACCAGAAGAAAAGTATATTTTACTGAAATCGAGGGCTTTACCGAATGCTCTATCTACGATAGATACAGGCTGACGTGTGGCAACGTTATAAGGGGCCCGGCGATAGTGGAAGACAAAGACGCGACCACGGTAATCCATCCGGGCTACCAGGCTGAAGTCGATAGTTACGGAAACCTGATACTGACCCTTATCTAAAGAGAGACCGCGAAGTTTTCCGCGGTACCGTCACAAAGGGCAGTGATGATGATTTGAGAAACCTTACGACTTGTACCAATGGAAAAAAAATTGAAATGGGGCATTTAACGTATTGACAATAAACGTAAAATGCTATATTTTTGTTAGAACGGACTGGTTTCATAATTGAGCCAGATAATGAAGACCTACTGGAAAGCCACTGTATTCAACGCTACTCTGTACCACACACCGACCACGCTGACTGAATGTCATCTCCCTGAGACGAGATAACCAATATTAAATATAAAGGGGGTGAGAGCTTTCAACAATGAAGGTTTCTATTCAGCCACAATCTTTTAAGGAGGAGAGAATGAAAAGGAGACAGATATTAGCTTTGGTTCTGGTGGTAGCATTGATGAGCGGTTTAATTGCCGCCAGTTGTGCTGCCCCAGCACCGGCACCGGCACCAACACCAGCACCAGCTCCAGCGCCTGCCCCAGCACCAGCTCCAGCGCCTGCGCCAGCACCAGCTCCAGCACCGGCACCAGCTCCCTCCCCAGCCCCAGTACCAGCACAACCCGCCAAAGTGGTTAAATGGGTGCAGGTAGCTCAGTGGAGCGACCCCATGCACAACATGAAATGGCTTTACAAGCGCAACGAAATGCTTGAGGCAGCCAGCAACGGTCGCTTTATCATTGAGTCTCACCCGACTGGCGCCATTATGCACGGCGACGAGGCCTTTGATGCCACCCACGACGGCACCATTGACGCGCTTAACTCCACCATGCACACCTGGATTGGCAAAATATCCGCCTCTCCGCTGTTCGCCGCCCGTCCAATGGGATTTACCTCCACGCAAATGGTGGCCTGGCTTGAGCACGCTGGCGGGCTTGACTACATGTACGAGGTGCTTGAGCCCTTCAACTTCGGCTACACGGGCTATACCTATGTCACCACCCCGGAAGATTTCTGCTGGTCCAATGTTGATATGAGCACGCTGGAAGCCTGGAAAGGGGTGAAATTCCGCTGCAAGGGGTTCTGGGCCGATGTTCTATCTGACCCCAGGGTTGGCGCCTCGGTGACCACCATCGCCGGTGCCGAGCTTTATGCGGCGCAGGAGAAGGGCATCCTGGACGCCTTTTAGTATTCCAATGCGGCCACCGATATCGCCCTTGGCTTCTACGAAATCTCTAAGTACCTCATGGTTCCCGGGATACATCAGCCATCAACGGTAACCTGGGAGGCGGTCAATGCCGATTCGTGGGCGAAACTGCCCGATGACCTCAAGGTAATCTACGATGCGGTCAACCACGCCATCGCTCCGATGGCATACACCGACCTGGTGATTGAAGACGCCAAGGCGTTCGAGTTCTTCGCCAGTTACCCGGGCCTGGAGATTATTGTCCTCCCGGATAAACTGCAGCAGCAATTCTACGAGATAGCCGATGACCTGTACGCGAAGGAGCGCGCCGCAGACCCGTTCTTCGACAAGGTGTACGCGAGCCAGGAGGAGTTCAAGAAAACGTGGAAGCTCTTTGAACAGTACCAGTCGCCCAAAATGTAGCTAGATTATGCTCGGACACTCACCCCCGCCCAAAGCCATCTCGTAGGGGGTGGGGGTGGGTGTAGATATAAGAGGAAAAGTGCTTTATGGCTGTTCTGGAACGCATATTAAACGGAATTGACTTTATCTGCACATGGGCGGGGAAACTCACCGCTTTCCTGGTGATATTTCTCATATTAGCTGTCGTTTGCGAAGTTGTCTTACGGTATGGATTTAATTCGCCAACGATATGGGCATGGGAGGTAGAGATGCAGCTGGGCGGCACCATGTTTATTATGGGGTTTGCCTGGGTGCTCATCCAGAAGGCCCATGTCAGGGTGGACCTGTTCTACCAGCGCTTTTCACCCCGTGGTAAGGCGATACTTGATGTCGTCCTCACTTTGCTCCTGGTCTTCCCACTGTGGCTTTGGGTCATGCCACCAATGATTGAGTGGGTCCAGCAGTCATGGGCCATCCACGAGCGTAGCTCAGTCAGCGCCTGGAGAAACATTATGTATCCCTTCAAGACGGTGACGCCGGTAGCCTTTTCTCTGCTGTTACTGGCACTGTTTACCACATTTATTCGCGACGTAAGAACTATCGTCAGGGGGCAGTGATGCTAGACATAGAAATAAGCCCGATGATGGTCACCATCCTGATGCTGGGCATACTGGCAATAGGCATATTTTCCGGCTTCCCCCTGGCCTTTATACTGGCCGGAGTGGGCTTCGTTTTCGGCCTCCTCTTCATGGGAGAAGGCCGGATTTACGGTATGGCTATCGCCCAAACCTATAAGACGATGACCAACTATGTTATTCTGGCGGTTCCCCTGTTCGTCTTTATGGGCACAATGCTGGGGCATTCCGGAGTTGCCGAAAAACTCTTCGGCACCATGCACCTTATCATGGGAGGACTCAGGGGCGGCCTGGCCATAGCCACTATCTTTGTGGCCACCATTTTTGCCGCCTGCACCGGCATCATCGGCGCCTCGGTGGTCACCATGGGGATAATTGCTCTGCCCCCCATGCTTCAACGGGGTTATAGCAAGTCCCTGGCCTGCGGTACCGTCTGCGCCGGCGGCACCCTGGGTATCCTCATACCCCCCAGCATTATGATAGTCATCTATGGGCCTATGGCTGAGATTTCCGTGGGCAAGCTATTTGCCGGGGCCTTTGTCCCCGGTTTTATCCTTTCGGCGCTGTATATGACCTATATTGTCATCAGGTGCTGGTTCAGGCCCCAAGATGGCCCCCCCTTGCCGGTGGAGGAGCGACGGGCCGTGCCCACCAGCCAGAAAATTTTGCGGATGTTATTCCAGATGGTTCCCCCGATTCTCCTCATCCTGGGAGTGCTGGGCACCATCTTCGCCGGGATAGCCACCCCCACCGAGGCCGCCGGTGTCGGCGCTTTTATCGCCACCGCCCTGGCCATTATGTACCGCCGATTCAACTGGCCGGTTCTCAAGAGCACGACGTATGAAACTATGAGGATAACCGGCTTCATAATGCTGCTGGTTATAGGGGCGAGTATCTATACCAGCGTTTTCACCTACCTGGGGGGTGGCAAGTTTGCCACCCAGGTTCTGGCGGCGGTGCCCGGAGGCAAGTGGGCTTCTTTCGCCGTGATGATGTTCATAGTATTCATCCTGGGCATGTTAATCGAATGGATTGGCTCAATATTTATCGTCGTTCCACTGTTCACGCCGGTGGCCGCGTCCCTTGGCTTTGACCCCCTCTGGTTTGCCATCGCCGTCTGCGTCTGCTACCAGACCGGTTTCTTAAGCCCGCCCAATGCTCACGCTATCTTCTACCTCAAAGGCGTGGCTCCGCCAGAGGTAAGGGTTGAAGATATCATCAGAGGTGTCTGGCCATATATTTGCCTGATTCTGGTGGGGCTAGCTATAATCACCATCTGGCCACAGGTGGTCCTGTGGCTTCCCGGCATTATTGTCGGGTGAGTTCAGGGTCTTAGTGGCGGGGTTGACCATAGTCGTTATCTTCCCAGAGTTGGTCTTGTGGCTCCCCAGCATTATTACCGGAATCAGATGAGTCCAGAATTTCAAAAGGAGGATTATGAATGAAAATCGACGCCGAACTGTGCATTGCCTGCGAAGAATGCGTTCCATATTGCCCTATGCTCGCCATCAGCATGAAAGACGATGTCGCCGTCATCGACCAGGATGAATGCGTGGAGTGCGGCATCTGCCTCAGGTCAGGGTCCTGCTCTGTCGATGCCTTTATCGATGAGCCGGCCACCTGGCCACGACAAATACGCGCCGAGTTCTCCAATCCAACGGTGCCTCACCGGTCCACAGGTTTGGCAGGAAGAGGGACGGAGGAGGTAAAGACCAACGAGGTCACCGGCCGTCTCAAGCCGGGATGGCTTGCCTTCGCCATAGAATTTGGCCGACCGGTAACCGGCGCCCGCTTTCGCGACGTTGATATGGTGGCGCAGGCGCTGGCCAAGGTGGGGATTACATTCGAGCCAGCCAACCCGGTGACCGCACTTATGGAAGACACCAAGACGGGTAAAATCAGGGAAGATGTGCTGAATGAAAAGGCGCTCTCAGCCATAATTGAGTGCGTGTTTCCGAGAGAAAAGGGCCCGGCGGTACTTAAGGCCTTCCAGGAAGCTGTCAAGAAAATCGACACCGTTTGCAGCGTGGACCTGGCCGACCTCGTCGAACCCGATGAATCGGTACCAGCGGAGAAGATGCTCAATGAACTGGGCATACCTTATCGCATCAACGGGAAGACCAACGTCGGTCTCGGGCGTCCCAAGTTTAAAGGAGGTAATTGATGACGCACACATTACATCGCAGCGGCACCAGGGAAAGCCTCGGCGGAGATTTCGTATTTCTTTTTATGCCCGCATTCGGCATAAACAATATTGATTCCGGTCCAAAGCTCAGGAAATTCCTGGAGATCGCCCAGCACCATAACCCGGTGAACATGGGTGACGCCTTTTATGGGAACCAGTTTGCCAAGGGACTCGATAACGTTATGAATAATATTAAAAAAGATGGCGCTGTAGTGCACGCCGTGTTCGACAATGAGGAAGATGCGGCGCATATGCTGAAGGATGTCAAGGAAGCTGACCTGGGGCCATCGCTGGTGGTCAGCGGCATTTTCGACCGCGTACAGGGGTTGTGCCAGAAGAACGGCATCCATCGCCACGCCGCCACCTACTCACTGGGGATATGGGGCAAAACGGAGAACTTGCCTCCCGACGATGTCCTTGATATCATCACCATGTGCGGTCACGGTATGATATCGGCGGCCCGAATAAATTCTGTGGCCGATGATGTCAGAGCGGGCAGAAAGAGCGCGGAAGACGCCGCCAAAGAGCTGGCCAAGCAGTGCGATTGCGGCGTATTCAATCCCGCCCGAGCGGCCAAGTTGCTGGCGGCTATGGCCAAGTAAGTAGCGGGAAGATAAGATACCTTATCATATGCTATCAAGGGAGGTGCTATGGCACAGAGCAATGTCAAAGTGATTGCCGGGGAATCATTGCAGGAATTCACCAGGGAAGTACTAATACGGGCAGGTATGCCGCCGGAGGATGCCGCCACCGAGGCCGAGGTTATTGTCTGGGCCAATCTTCGCGGGGTGGACTCACACGGGGTCCAGCTTCTGCCCTGGTACGTTGAAGCCGTGGACATCGGCCACATGAAAGTGAAGCCAAACATACAGATTGTCAAAGAGACCCCGGCCGCACTCTCCATCGAGGCCGACCACGCCTTCGGTGCCGTGGTTACGGTCTTCGCCATGAAGAAAGCCATGGAAAAGGCCAGGAATTTGGGCATCGGCTGGGCGTTTATTCGCCGGACAAACCACCAGGGAGCTATTGGATACTACCCGCTGATGGCGGCGAAGAACGATATGGCCGGCCTTACCTGGGTCTGCGGCAATACAAGTATGACGCCCTTCGGCTCCAAATTCCCCGGCCTGGCCAATAATCCCATTGCTATTTCGGTACCTGGAAAACGCCACCGCCCGCTTGTTCTCGACATGGCAACGAGCGTTGCCGCCGGGGCAAAATTGCTCGTTGCCAAGGACAAAGGCACTTCCATACCGGAGGGCTGGGCGCTGGACGAAGAAGGTAATCCCACCACTGACCCCTGGAAAGCCAGGATTCTGCTGCCCATCGGCGGTCCGAAAGGTTCCGGGCTGTCACTCATGCTGGAATGCCTGGGCAGCCTCATCGTCGATTTCCCCAAGGTCGAGCCGGTTGTTCTGGGTAAAGAACCACCTTTTGGCATGGGAAGCATGATCGGCAATCCAGACCGCATCCGCCAGCATATCCAGAACAGTGTGGTCGTCGCCATAGATATCGGCACCTTCACAGATGTGGACCGTTACAAAGAACACATCGACAATATGATCGACGGCCTTAAATCTCTGCCCAAAGCCGAGGGATTCGATGAAATATTCGTCCCCGGCGAACCGGAGTGGAGAACCTATGAAGAGCGCACCAAGAACGGCGTTCCCCTTCCGGAAAAGACCGCCGACAATCTACGTAAAGTCGGTGAGCGGTTTGGCATCAAGCTGCCGCTAACTTGAAAATCAGCGGGATAGCGAATACACTGGTATGGGCTAGGGCAGCACCACCGATATCACTGCTGCCTGGATTCATACCATAGTATGGATTAAAGAAGAAGGAGGCTTATATGGCACTGAACGTTACGCTCAACTTCAAAAAGGAACTGCAGAAAGGCAAGATTGTCCTCGGGCAGACCATCGGGCCGAGGAATGACCCGGACAAAACGGTAAAGGCGCTCAAGGATTTCGGCTTCGATTTCATCATGATGGAAACCGAGCACAGCCTGGTAAACAAGGAAACCATCTTTGAGTATATTCGCGTCTCGCGTGAGCTGGAGATGCCCATTCTGATGAGGCCTGAGGATAAAGACGGCCACTTCCGGAGCTACATGGATGCCGGCATCAACGGGCTTATGGTCCCTGGAGTGAACACCGTCGAGGAGACGATATACGCCATAAACCAGTGTTACTTCCCGCCCATCGGTCACCGCGGCTCGGGGGTCGGCATGAGCCCGTATTTAATGGATTCTCAGAACCTAGCAGAGATGCTGTTTTCGGATATCTGCGAATACGTGAACGACAACATCGCGCTTTTCCCCATGACGGAAAGCTTGGAATGCATAAGCAACCTGCACCGCATATTGGCTCTTGATGGTGTTACCGGCACCATTGTGGGCACCAACGACCTGGTGCTTGATATTTACGGAACTCCACCCAAAATGCTGCGCCCCGAGACGGCAAGCGCGCCGATAGTAGAGGACAGACTGCGGGAGATTGCCCGTATCTGTAAAAAAGCAGGCAAGGTGGCGGGTATCGGCGGTTTTGCCCCCAAGGGGCTGGCCAAATGGGCCAAGGAAGGCTTCCAGCTCTTCATGCTGGGCTACGTTATCGACAACAACTACGAAAAGCTCAAAACAGCTATCACAGAGATGAAGTCGCTGCTTTGACTTTAGTAGAAGACTAGGAGGCAAGGGATTATGGAAAAGTCGCCCTTGCCTCCTTTCTCTTGATTAAAATTACTTAATACGATAAACGCGTTTGACGTTTTCCGCCAGAACCTTCTGCTTTTCCTCATCGGTCAGGGGCAGGCGCATAATCTGTTCTATCTGCGGTTGCGGCGCCAGCGCCGGGAAATCAGTGCCAAAGAGTATTCTATCCATGCCGATTTTGCGGAAGATTCGCGGCACATCCGCCTCAGCCAGACCCCTGTGTGGACTGTAAGGGATGCGGTCCGGTGCTGAGAAGCCCTGAGAGGTATCAAAATAGATATTGGGGTACTTCTGCGCCAGTTCCACCCTCTCGTCCCACCAGGCGGACCCGAGATGAGCCATGACGATGTTGAGGCGCGGGAAAGCTTCGGCCACCTTGGACCAGTTCTTCGGTTCGCCATATTGAATAGCCGCTTGCTGTGCCACCATTGCCACCGGAGAAGGATATTCCGCCAGGATATGCGGCGTCGGCCAAGCTCCTGAGTCGGCCAGTACCGGGAGTCCCAGCTCCTGGCATTTCTCATATGCCGGGAACATTACCTCATCGTCCGGGAAAAAAGCGAACATGCCGGGATGGAGTTTGATTCCCTTCGCCCCCTGACTTGCCCTCAGTTCCACCTCCTTTACTATGCCCTCGGCACCCCCAAGCTCCGGCGAAATGCAGCTGAAAGGCAGCAATTGCGGAAAACGTTTGCCGACCTCGCAGCCCCATTCATTGATTTCGCGCATTTTGGGCGCTACCTGTTCGCCAATCTTCTTCTCTTCCTCCCGTCGTTGCTTTTCCGGCAGCGAAGCGAGCTTCACTTTCTCAACGAGAGGGCCACGGTATTGTCGCGGAATCAGCGTCATGAAGGCCATCTTCGAGATGCCCTCCCGCTCCATATACTCGATGGCTTTCTCCGGCGAACCATACCGGTCACAATCCCTGCGCCCCGGAAAAAGCCAGTAATTGCTCTCCTCCTCCAGGGTTCTCGCCAGGTGAATATGAGCGTCAATGATTTCGAATTCGGCCATGCGTTCCTCCTTGTTTGTTAAAAATAAAGATGTTCTTCGGACACTTTAGGCAGTCGTGTCTATTTTGTCAAGGATTTCCTTCGCTGTGCAATTCAAAGGGTATGATGCAAAACCCGGTACAGGTTATTTTATTTGTCAGACAAGATGATTTGTTATAAGATATTTGTTAACATATTTCATTGTCTTGAAGCACAGAGAAAAGCCGGGGTTGATTAACCAGAAAGGAGAAAACAAATGTCCCGAGAACAGTTACTTGCCGAAGTTACCAAGAAATACGAGGATACCTATCGAAAAAGAACGCAGAAATCAAGCGAAACACTGGAAAAGGCACGTCGATATATGCCAGGAGGTGATACCCGCACCTCAATCTGGTTCGACCCCTATCCCTTCTGGATAGACAAAGCGGAAGGCTGCCGATTTACCGACGTTGACGGTAACGAATATATTGACTTCCACAACTGTTACACCACAATGATCCTGGGGCATGCCAATCCGAAGGTGGTGGCGGCAGTGAGGGAACAGGCAGCTAAGGGCACCGCCTTTGGCGCGCTCATTCCCGCCGTGGTGCGCTGGTCTGAACTCGTCTGCAATATGGTCGATTCCGTAGACAAGGTACGGTTTGGCAACTCAGGGACGGAAGCGGTGATGATGGCCATACGCCTGGCCAGAGGCCTCAGCGGCAAAGACCTGCTGCTGAAAACGGATGGCTGCTACCACGGCAGCTACGACCCCGTGGTCTTCCCCTCCGACGCCACAGGCCTATCGAAAGGTAACCGGGCAGAATCCATCATCGTTCCCTACAATGACAAGGAGGCTGCGGAGAAAGCCATTGTGGAGAACAAAGACAGGCTGGCGGCGGTCATCGTCGAAGGGGCGATGGGTGCAGCCGGCATGATTCCACCCCGCGATGGCTACCTGGAGCTCCTGCGCAAGGTGACCGAGGATAATGGCGTCATGTTCATCCTCGATGAGGTTATCAGCCTGAGGCTGGCCTGGGGAGGCACTCAGAGCATTTATAAAATAAAGCCCGACCTTACCACCATGGCCAAAATCATCGGCGGCGGCTATCCGGTTGGTGCCATCGGCGGACGTGAAGACCTGATGCAGATGTTCTCTCCCGAGATAAGAAAGGTCTATCACGCCGGCACACTGAATGCCAACCCCATCACCGCCACTGCCGGCCTTGCTACAATGGAGCAGCTCAATGCCGATGTCATCAACTATATCAACCAGCTTGGCGGATCTTTTGCCGATGGCGTCCGGGCTGTGTTCAAGCGACTTAATATCAAGGGGCAGGTGACCGGACTTGGCTCGCTACAGAACGTCCACTTCCACGACCAGCCAGTAATTAACGGCAAGTCAGCCAGGGAAACAAACAAAGACCTGCTGCATCTGTACTACCTAGCGATGCTGGAAAGGGGCTATTTCTCGGCGGCAAGAGGTTTATATGTTATGTCAACTCCTATGACTCAGCGGGAAATCGACACTGCGGTCAAGGCGGTTGACGATGTTATGACTGAACTCAAGCCAACGATTGAGGAACTGTGGCCCGAGCTCATCGGCCCCTCCCCTCAAGTTTAATTTAAAAATTATCGACTTCGAAATTTATAAACCTTTATGCTAGCCTAAAAATACTGGCTGAGTGCACAGCTGGCAAGCCGGGTGCGGACACCTTAATAGCTGACTAGCTTTGTATCAAACGCTTTCCATCTAATACGGTCTTCACGGCCATTACTGCTTATCAAGAATTGATACTTCTGAGCCTCTAAATAAATTCTAAAAATATGTCCTGCCAATTGTCACAGGTATTGACAAATGGGCATATCGAATGTTATACTCTCACGTACTACACAACGTGAAACCTTCTATTATGTAAGTGGTCAATATGGAAGAACTCTCAGAGAGACTGAAGGTACTGCGCAAGAAGAAGGGCTGGACACAGGAGGATACGGCACGGGAGATAAACGTTAGCCTTTCCACTGTGCAACGCTGGGAGAAAAAAGGCGGCGAGCCAACCAGGCTGGCTCGCCGCGAGCTTCAGAAGATATTCCGCCGAGAAGGCATACATCCCAATTCATAAGGGCCAATTGTGGTTTCGACAGCCGTCAAATCACAAGCCAGGCGGCAATTCCACGCCATATTTTTCGGAAATAGCCTTTAGGTTGCGGATGGTTCCCTCAGGTAAAGGAATTCCACTTCGAGAACGCTCGATAAAGGCTCTTTCCTCCGGTTCACCGGGAACAAATATCTCGCTGAAACCCTCTGCCTTGGGCAGTGCTTTTATGCCATCGATAAGGTTGTCGATATGCTCCTTATAGCTTTCCAGGTCGGTAAACGTGCTGATGTCTATTGCCGCGACCACACTATTCTGAATATGTTTGGGTAAATAACTCAGTCGCTCACCTATGGCCTGGTCTTTCTTGCCTTCTGCGGGCGGCCCGATTTCACGTCCGAATAGCGCCGGCTCCAGCACCGGGTTCCCCGCCATAACGCTGGAAAGACACTCGAACATCATCGCCAGACCCGAGCCCTTGGGACCACCGAAGGGCAACAGGGCGCCGACATTTCTGGGGTCGGTGGTGGGATTACCCTCCTTGTCCAGTGCCCAGCCCTCCGGTATAGGCATATTTTTATCCACGGCAAGCCAGAGCTTCCCACCCGCGACCACGCTGGTCGCCATGTCCAGATTGAGCGGGCGATGCCGCTTTGCCGGCACAGAAATGGCAATCGGGCTGTTGTGCACACCGGCAACTTTAGCACCGAATGGCGCCATGTTCGGTGGGTTGCAGACAATCACAATTCCCGCCATCCCCTTCTCCGCCATCATCTGCGAATAATATCCCAGGGCACCCTGATGAGTCAGGTTGCGTATCAGCGCCCAGCCAATACCCACTTGCTTCGCCTTTTCCACCACCATATTCACCACCTTGATGGTGACCACCGGGCCAAGGGCACGGTCAGCATCAAGCAGTATTGTTGCCGGAGTCTCTTTAATAACCTGTATATTGGGCTTTGGATTCATCACGCCCTTTTCTACGTTATCCAGATACCAGGGAATGCGCAGCACCCCATGGGAATCAACGGCGCGCAGGTTGGCCCATATCAGCGCTCCCGCCTCGGCTTCAGCGCCTTCCGGCGGCATACCGGCCCTGGTGAATACCTCCTTGGCGAACTCCTTCAGAGGTTCCCAGGCCACTAACTTCATTTCGCTCTCTGCCATAATACCTCCTTGAACTATTGTGCAAAGTACGATTGATTTTATGATGCTGGGTCTCGGCAAGTCAAGCCAATTTGCCATCAACCACGTTTACCGTTAGAATGGTGATGCCTGATTTGCCCCTGTAGCTCAGGTGGATAGAGCAGCGGTTTCCTAATCTGTTGCCCACTCTAACAAACAATGCTTTCACGTACCAATTAGGACGTTTGTGTAAATTGAGAAAATGCTGGTTTGTGTCTAGAATACCAACTTGTGTTAACCCGTTTTATTCAGTCTA
>JAHJTL010000016.1 GCA_018829775.1 Chloroflexota bacterium
CCTGGTCGGTTTCACCCTGCCATTCGCCGCCTTCGTCCTTTATCCACAGGCCCGTGCCTGGGAGAGAAAAGGGAGGATAGACGGCAATCTCCCGTACGCTATCGGCTGGATGTCCACCATGGTGTCGGTAGGCGTAATTCCCTACATCACCTTCAAGAAGCTGGCTGAGGCTAAAGAGTATTTCGGTGAAGTGAGCAACGAGGCAAGTTTGGTGGTAAGAGATGTCGAAGTGCTGGGTTTTGACTTCATAAGCGCGCTGCGGAACCTGGTAGTAACTACTCCGTCAACTCACCTGAGGGTCTTTGTTCAGGGAGCGGTAACCAACGCTCTGTCGGGAGGAGAAATGGGCGAGTACTTTGTCAGCAAAGCCAGGGAGACCTCGGCGGATAACCAGAGAAAGTTTGGCCAGTTTATCGAGGGGCTGGGCTTGATATCGGAGCTCTACATCACCATGATGGTGGCGGCGCCGCTTTTTATGATTGTGCTGTATAGTGCCATGATGATGCTGCGGGGGGCGAGCCCCATGGTCCTGATGGCAATCATCTACTTGTTTCTCCCGCTGGGCACCATGGTCTTTCTGCTGATGACCGATATGCTGACGCCGCAGGGTAAAAAGTAAGATGGCGAAGGATGAACTGATGGCGAAGGATGAACTGCTTGAGGCTATCGAGCGCACCCGTAGAAAGTCCACCCTGCAGCGCTTCATTGAAAGCCCACTGCGCACCATAAGGGAGAAGCGCTACATACTGTATCTGATTTCGGTGGGCATTGCGGCAAGCTGCGCCGCGGTGGCGCTGTGGCTGGGTGTGGAACCCACCCAGGTCGTCATTCTCGCTTTCGTCGTGGCTATCTTACCACCGGCCTTTTACCAGTTGCACGAGACTACCCGGACAAGAAGAATGGAGGCCGAGTTCCCCAGCCTGATACGCGACCTCGGCCTCGCCATGAAGTCGGGCATGAACCCGAGGGCGGCGATAAGCACCTGTGCCCAGGGACAATACGGCATGCTTACCCCGGAGATAAAGCACATCTACAATCTGATGAGCTGGGGGGTTTCCTTTGAGGAGTCCCTGCTCTACTTCGTCAAGAAGTATCCCACCACGCTCATCCGGCGGACGGTCTCGACAATCATGGAGGCGTCCCAAATGGGCGGTGAGATAGGCGCCGTATTGGAGAGCGTGGCCGCCGATATAGGGGAGACGAAGGCTTTAGAGGAGAGGAGAAGCGCTGAGTCCAAGCCCTACCTGATAGTCGGTTACCTCGGCTACTTCGTCTTCCTCGGCGTCCTCCTGGTGCTCAGCAACCAGTTCCTCCCCATGGTCAGTGAGGCGGCGAAAATAGTGGCCGACAAGCCGCAGCTGGGCGGTGTGGGACAGTTTGCCGTCACCGAAAAAGATGTGGAGCAGTACAAGATACTCTTCTTCCACGCTCTGCTGATACAGGGCTTCTGTGCCGGGATTGTCACCGGGAAAATAGGAGAGGGTTCTGCGGTCGCCGGGCTTAAGCACTCGGTATTCTTCATGGTAGTCGCCTTTATTGCCTACACCCTTTTCATTTAAGGGGGATAAAGAGATAAAGATGGAAATGGTCGGGCAGATGCCCTTTCTCACGGTGCTGCTAATAGTATATGGAGTCATCATTTCCGCCCAGGTGCTGGCTCTCCTTCTCCACATGTCTGGCTTTACGCCGCTGGAAGTGATTTTGCTGGTGGCTTTTCCCCTGCTCGCCTATATCTTGGCACTGCCCGCAGTAGGAAGCTCTATCAGTGGTTTTTATCCCGGACTTTCCGGCACGGTCTTTGCCACCGCCAGGGTGTTTGATGTGCCCCTCCTTCATCTTGATGGCAGCATTATCGGGTTCAACCTGCTAGGTTGTTCCATCCCGGTAATCATCACCACCAAGATGCTGGCGCAGCGGCGCGTTCCGCTGAGGCAGTTTTTCCTTGTTGCTGCCATTACTGCCGGGGTAAGCCATCTCTACAGTGTTATCGTGCCCGGCGTAGGTGTGGCGATTTACTTATTCGCCATACCGCCAATCTTGGCGGCGGCCCTTGCCTTCATGCTCAGAAAGCTGAGAGGGGCGAGGGACTTCAATCCTGCCCTCCTCGCCTACGCCGGTGCAACCATCGGGGTACTGGTCGGGGCCGACCTGCTCAACCTGTACCGGTTGGTTACTCATTACGCAGACAGCCCGGTATTCATCTCGATAGGTGGCGGCAGCGTGCTGGATGCTATCTTCCTCGCTGGAATTGTCGCCCTGTTGGCTGACCTGGTCTTCCGCAGCCAGGAAGAGAATATGCTCCGACCCCTGGTTAACCTGTTTGGAGGAGGTGACCGAAAGTGAAGCGCAAATTAGTGGCGTTCTGGAAGGATGAGAGTGGCGTCACTGTCGTCCTGGGCGCACTACTCATGTTCGTGGTTGTGGTCAGCATGTACTCTATGGTGCAGGCCTACCAGGTGCCCATCTGGAACGCGGAGGTGGAGTGGGAGCACTTCGACACGGTCAATGATGACATGATGGCCCTCAAATCGGACATTGAGGACGCCGCCCTGCTAAAGGCACCCAAGTCCAGCAAGATCCAGATGGGCATGCGTTATCCAAACCGCATGTTTCTGTTTAATCCCGGCCCCGGGGTGCCCGGAGCGCTGACATCAGAAAGCGTCAACGTTACCGTGCAATACACCCTGGATGTCCCGGGCAACCCTACCTTCACCAGAACCTACGACTCCAACCGTATCGCTTACCAAGCCTGGGGCATCGTTGACAGCCCGCGGCTGATTTACGAGCACGGGCTGATAATCAGGGACTTCGGCGATGCGGCACTGAGCACCACCGAGCAGCCGCTTGTGGAGGGTGATGAGATTTACATCCCACTCCTGATGGGGGGGCCGCTGTCGCTCTCATCCATGGAGACAGAAACGGTAACGCTACGGCCGCTAACCGAGACATTCAGCAGCGCCAAGGTAAAATCAGCCCAAATCACCCTGGCCACCGATTATCCCCAGGTATGGGAAGACGCTCTGGCAGGGGTAGCTACCGCCGATACCACGGTGACTGTTAACCAGACCGCTAAGACAGTGGTCATTGCCAGCACCGCCACCAGACAGATTATCTTCCCCAGCGGCAACATCACCACTGACGCTTTGTATGCCGGGATGATAAACCTAAGCACCAAGTTTGTTCCCGGGGCATTTTCCAGCATTGATATTACCAAAAACTATCCCACCATCGTGGACATAGCGATTAGCTCTACCGGCTCTGGTCCGTATAGAGAGACGCATTCAACGATAACAGCGACGGTGAGAAACGCAACCGCACCCTTTGACATCCACGCCGACCTGACCCATCTGACCGGTGACCCGGAAGACTTCCTCGTGTATCCGGACACATCCTCGCCTGACAGCATCACTGCCACGAGTTGGGACATACCCAATACGAACACGGTCTCATGGACAAACATAGAGCATCCAGGGTATGGCTCAGGAGAAGCAATTCTCGTCACTTTCTGGGTGTACAATACAGAGGAATTCATGCAGTACTTTACTATCAGGGTATTTACCCGCCAGAGTAACAAGGAGTGGTATTAGTGCCAAGGCTTAGAGAGCTTGCCCATCTGCTGTACCTGGTGGCTTTCCGCCCGGCTCTAGCCGTGGCGGCAACGCTTGCCATTATCCTGGGCATAGGCTTGGTGGCGGCACGACCTGCGGCAAATATCTTTGCCGTCACATTTTCTCTAGTTGTCCTGGCTTACGCCAGCTACCGGGACATAAAACAGCGCACCGTCCCGAACAAG
>JAHJTL010000017.1 GCA_018829775.1 Chloroflexota bacterium
AACCCGCATTTGGGGCAGAACTTGTGTGAGCGACCGAGGCGGGATGAGCAGTGCGGACAGGAGAACTTCAGTCGGGTCTTCAAGTGCTGGATTGTTACCGTACCCTGGTGGAAGTCAATATCCTGCACGGTGAGACCCAGGACCTCCGATATACGGCAGCCGAGGTGGGCCAGCAGCCTGATCAGCAGCCGATCCCGAAGATTGGTAGCCGCCTTCTCCATCAGAGTTATCTCCTCTGGTTCAACGTAAACTTTCATTGCTTCTTGCTATTACCTCTCTGGCTTACCGGGACATTGATTAAATTGCCCATTCTGCCGGCTGCCGGTCGTTACCTTGATGACGACGCCCTGTTTTCGAAGTCCCATGTCTTGAAACCCTTTCCGATTAACTCCGAAACTCGGATACCGGTTCTCGAGGGAATGTGGACAAGCAAGGCATCCCTGAGATTGGTGGCAGCGGCAATCAGTCTCTCCACCTGCTCAGGCTCAAGATATCCTTTTAAGTTCTGGATCGGGGTAACCTGTGCCATTTTGAAACCTTATCTTCGGCCTTTCCTCACTATTTTCAATTAGTTTGTTATAGGTCTACCTCCGATAAAAATGGTTCCGTTTTTCTCCATCCTTACATCCTCCATCGCCATCTTTAGCAGGAATCAGACGTTGTGGTTGCTTCTCATCACCATGCGGCTCCAAGTTCTCTGAGATTTCTTTTAGTACTAACGACAAACGCCAAAGTGCCCAGCTTGTGGGACTGTCAGCGGTGCGTGCTTTCTGAGCCTCGTGGGGCAGGTTAGTCACACGGCCAGTTGCCCGTTTCCGCCCTTCGGCACCCACTTGATCGCGATTTTCAATGAACTCTTTCGGATTCATGTTTTCCCCGCATTTTGGGCATTTTGCGCGGCTTCCTCTTTCTTCGGCTCGACTAAGAGCCGACCTTCGCCGACAAGGCCCACCGCTACAATGCTACCGCCCTGCAGGTCGTGGCTTCGAGCCCACCAGCGCGGTAGGCAGATGGACAGACTGCCAGAGGAAGCGCTCTCGGTAACCTTGCGTTCATCGATGTGCACCATCAATAACTCCAAAAAAGAAAGGGCGAGTGACCCTCTCAGCGAAGGTTGCTCGCCCCGTTCTTTTATTTCGCTATAAAGAAAGGGCAAGTCACCTTCTCAGCGAAGGTTGCTCGCCCCGTTCATAAATTCGCTATTAAGCTTTTACTCTCTCAGTCTACAATCCACCCAGGCACTTGTCAAGCCCTTAACCCCGATTTGGTCGGAAAAGGAATTTTAGGCATCTAATAATCGATTTCAGGGCTTCTCCGTTAATGGCTAAGCGAGGATGCAGGGCAGATTGTTATCGGTTCTCCGTCATAGTTCTGGCGGGTCCGTCAATGGGAGCTTGCGCAAGCTATTTTTCAGCCAGTTTCGCCTGGGGTCTTATGACGGCTAAGGTTCGCCGAATGGCCTCACGTGAGACACTGTATTCATCAGCAAGTTGCCGCAGGCTTCGCGTCCTATGCCTTGCCGTGATTTCAGACCAAAGGTGTGGCGATAATCTGCGACTCGGTCTGTAAGAAATGGTGAGATATAAAGGGGCTTCCACCGGATAGGTTTCATCGAAAGGTCTAACATGAGGTTGCAATCCCCGCCGGGGTCGCCAGCAATATCTCTAGCGTGACATTCGTAAGACAACCTGAAGAATGGTTCAAACTCCGTCCTTGGCTTCACCGCCACCACTTTGCCACCGCTACCCAGCTTTATTACCTCAAATAGCACATTTGCTAACTTGTTTCTCTGTTCCTGATTAGCTATTCTCCAGGCATCGGCCACATTAGCTAGGAAACTGGCTAAATGCTTAAGCTCATCATCCTTGGAACCAGTGGGTAATAACTGCCTGAGTTGGTACTCCATTTCCTGATGCTCTTTCAGGTACTCTTTCTCAGCTATGTGACCCCAGCGATACTGTTGCTTTAACCGCTTTAGACTTGCCTCTATCTGTTTACGTCGACTCTCATTATCATCGTAAGCATTTACCAACTTACGATGATAATCAAGTATCTTTTCCTGGTAGTCATCCGGGATAACGAAATCCGCCAAGTACCATTCTATCTGCCTTTCATAGACATCTAAAAAAGTACCCCTAAAATCGCAACGAAGCCCCCCAGATCGAGAGGCACAATAGACTCTAGCCCTTCCTTTTGGGTTTGTCTGCATACGTATACTTCCATCACAACAGGTACAACTTGCAATACCAGAAAGACTATACGTTCTCGCTCTTGTGTTTACGGTTTGCCGTGGAGACCGCCACTTTGATCGTACCTCCTGAACCGTTTCAAAGACTCCCGGATCAACAAACGGCTGATGCTGTGCATCCATCCATCCTCCATTACCATCCGATATATAGCCTAAATGGAACCTGTTCTTCAGCATATCCTTGATAGTATCCTTTGAAAAAGGCCTTGAACCATGGGTCCCGGTTGTCCTGTAACCAGAGGCATTTAAGGCCATTGCTACTTCCCTATCAGACTTACCCTGTGCCGCAAGATCAAACGCCATCTTAAGGCCTTCATAATTACGAACATTCACTTCCCGGCCATCTATATTCGTTTTTCTATCCTGCATGTCTGGCACTGGTACACCATCTTCACCCTTCATTGCTCCAAATGGTAACGTCCCGCAATATAGCCCCTGCTTCCTCCTCTCATGCCAGCCTTTCTTGGTCTCCTCGCTCAGGTTGTCAGAATACAATTCAGCTAGGCCTCCCTGCATTACCAGCATGAACTTTCCCGTGGGGGTGGAGTAGTCAATGTCATTCTGTATTGAAACGAAGCCGACTCCTGCCTTACCCAATTTCTCAAAGTATTCGAGAGTAATCTTGAGCTTCCGAGAGAAACGGTCTATCTTGTGTACTACCAAGACATCATATTTACCAGCTAAGGCATCATCAATAGCCTGCTTGAACACCGGCCGTTTCCTTAAGTCATCAGTATGAGCTGATTTACCTTCCTCAATATACTCTGCATGTGGCACCCACTCTCTAGCTTCGCATAGTTGCTTGAAGGCCCTTCTCTGGGCATCTATAGAATACCCCTCTACCTGCTCTTCACTGGATACTCTGGCATATAATGCGGCTTTCATTTTTTACTCTCCCTGTTGGACTCGTCTTCTCTATCAGCTTTCTCAATTATTGCCTCTTCAAGCCACTTCCCTAAGGTCTTCTTTTGCCTGATAGATACATCTCGTGCTCGCTGAAGTGCAACTGGATTTATCCGAATACTAGCATTCGGCCATCGGCCTGTCCCCGGTCTTCCAACTTTACGTTTCATAGTACAATTCTATTTTAGGTAATACCTTAAAGTCAAATAGGGATGACTCAAACTAAGAAAAGAGACACAACTAGACAATTGTACCTCTAATTTTCGGGTAGCTAGGGTTGGATTCGATCTGATGATCTTCGGGTCACGAGTTATGGGTGCGCATGTACGAGACTCTGACTTTTAATCAGGGTGTCAAGACACTAGGTCAACCGACACCCTGGTTTTATGTCTTCTGTAGAAAAATATCAAATTTTATATATATATTATTATAGTAATAATAAAGAGCAGCGGTTTCGTAATCTCGAGCCCGAAGTGCCGTTCCATCGTGTCCCATATCGTCTGGTACAGTCCCCCGACCTCCGAAACCACGATTGGTGTGGTGGGTTGTAATTTGGTGTGGTGGGACGTCAACGACAAAGTCGACGTCAAAGCCAGATACGGCTTGAGCGTGAGCCTATGAAGTGTTTAGTTGTTGCTGACTACACATTTTGACGGCTTGTTCAATCTAGATAATATTGTCAAGTTAATAGACTCATTTTATTTAGTCAGTCTTTAGACAAAACTCGCAAAAGCGCTTCCCAAAATCACTAATTTTCACTGTTTCAAGAAGCGAATTATCCTGACCACCCCCTATGTTAATTCCTGGTTGTCCAGAGATTAGAAATCCATATGTTTTCACTCTTCCCACGGCTCCGACAATTGCGTATTGGTCGACACCTGACTTTTGTATCTGACCGACTCTTGTCGGTTCAGTATTCTTATTAAATAAGCCTAAAAGTTCGCATTCCAAGAGGCTCATCGACCCTAATGTGTCGAGGAAAAAGCGCCGTTCGTCATAGTTACCCTGTTTTATAGGATTTATGAGCGTATTCTTTAGATAAGATTTAAAATATTCTCGTTTTTCTTGAACTTGCTCGCACTCTATCTTTTCATTCAATTCCTCAATAATTGCCGTAAGAGCCTCTTTATCATAGGTTTCGAACGGGGCTAATTTATCCTCCAAATCACTGATTTCTTCGGCAACCTCTTTATAGAATGTCTCTAAGCGTTTGAACCTAAGCTCTTGCTTTTTTCCAAAGTAAAGAGTGGCTAAAGTACCACCTATATAAGGAATGGCTTGCATCCCTGCTTGGATTACTAGGTCTCGCTTTTCTATAGAACTGAGTTGTTCATTTTCTTCTGAATCGACCATATCAGACATTCCTTCTTTAATTTCTTTAAATATACAGCTTAGTAAGAATAAAATCTATTCTAGTGACAGAGTAGTTGCACAAAATAGCGGTTTGTTACATCTGGCTTAGTGTTAAAAAGGCCCTTTTTAGTCTCAAGGTTTAGCTTTGATGATTTAGCTTCGAGAATTGGCGGACGATTTTTCGGATTGCACTTTCTGGCGGTTTTTGGGGTTACACTTTGATGAAAATGCAGAAAGAAGTATAATCACCCATATATAATGAACACGAAAAAGTTGTCAAAATCGATTCGAAAATTTATTCGCAAGGAGAAGGCTCGGATTCGCCGGGAGGTTTTAGATTTAAAGAAACGGCAAGAATTAATTAATGGGCTAAATCAGCAATTTCATTAGGCGTAGATACGCTTGATCAGGCAGAAGGAGTATAATGATAGGAGTGAGGATCCCGGTATCTTGGAGTAGTTGCCGAGGAAGCCTCAGGAGCGTACAAAGAGGTGCCCCAAGTGGTAGCAGTTACCCACAATACCGGCATCTCCAGAATCGTTGCTGGAACAAAACCTATCACGGTAATTAAAGGATGAAGCATTACTTGGGAATGGCGAAACCATGAAACTGTGCATAAAGAAAATCTATTGCGATAGTTGTCAGAAGTTGGTCAGGTGCCGCGAGCAAGAAGCTGGTAGTGGGACACAAATCCTGTGTTTTAAATGTGGCCGACCCCTCCGCTTCTTAGACGGTGCTACCTGGAAATACATTCGGAAGAGTGCCTCATCAAAAGGTGCAACCTGAATCTAAACTAGCCTGACAAAAGCGAAGAGAGTTCGCAAGAGTCTATTACATGGCTCTACATCAATAAGTGTGAAAATCTGAGCTCGCCTTACCCAGGGTTATCTTACCTTATGTTAATGTCTAGACGAATAAGTGAGTTGGTGGGAAAGTTCTCGAAACCATCCTCCACGACGATCACACAAACTGGCTGATTAGTATAAGGGTTGGTGGCTCTTGGCTAGAATAGAGGAGTGTGTGAAGGCACACTAAATATCTAGCATAGGAGGAGCCATCGAATGAAA
>JAHJTL010000018.1 GCA_018829775.1 Chloroflexota bacterium
AAGAAAGTGGCCTTGGTGGCCTGCATGCGGAAGTTGCTGACAATTCTCAATGCCATGATGCGTACGATGACCGTTTGGCAACCGGAAATTATCCTTAGACGTGTTTCTGTGGAGGCATAATGAAGACAGTTGCTGCCCCCAAAAAGGGGTCCAGTTATAATGCTTCCTTTATTACATTGACAGCCAATAAGCAGGGTTATAGAATAGGCACAAAAGTTGAAATAAGAAACGCCATATAATCAATTACTAAAAGGAGGAAATCCAATGAGTGTATCAAAAAAGCGAGGATTCTTTGGTGTTGTCGCTGAGCCGCGGAGCTACCTCAACATTGTCTATCTGCTTTTGGCCTTCCCGCTTGGTACATTTTATTTCGTATTCCTGGTCACGGGCCTTTCGTTAGGCTTCGGACTGATCATCACACTAGTTGGTATCCCTATCTTGTTACTGGTGCTCAGCGGGTCGTGGGTACTATGCAGGTTCGAGCGGCAGGTTGCTATCACTCTCTTGGATGAAGATATCCCTTTGTCGGTCAGTCGTCCAGCATCAGGAGGATTATGGTCTCGAGTCAAGGCACTCCTCAAGGACAGAGTGACTTGGACCGGCGTGATCTACCTGTTTCTGAAGTTCCCGTTGGGCATTGTGACGTTTACCATTGCGGTAACGCTGATCGCTGTCACCGTTGGCCTACTGGCTGCACCCACTTACATGTGGACTAGTGATCCGCTTGTATGGGGCAGTTGTAGCTTTGACCCGTTCCCTTGGTCATGGATCCTCACCATCATCGGTATCCCTCTGGCGTTCATCTCTCTGCACATACTGAACGCAACAGCCGTCGTGTTTGGTCGGATGACGCGAGTGATGCTGGGGAAGCTGCAATAACAAATAAGAATTGTTAGGTTTAAAAAAAGCAAGAATTAAGATGAATTACCGCCAACTGGGTAAAACAGGACTTACGGTCTCGGAAATCGGCTTCGGCTGCGGCAATGTCGGCGGGTTGATGATTCGCGGAAACCATGATGAACAGGTGGAAGCGGTGAAGCACGCCTTGGAGCTGGGCATCAATTACTTTGACACCGCCCCAGTTTACGGAGACGGGCAGTCGGAAACCAACCTTGGCAAAGTCCTGGACGAGCTGAATCCGAAGATTATACTAGCCACCAAAATACGCATCGGCAGGGATGATCTCCAAGACATAAAGAGTGCGGTACAGCGCTCTCTGGAAACTAGTCTGAAACGATTGAAGCGCGACTCCGTGGACATTCTGCAACTGCACACCCCTATCTCGGCTGATCAGGAGACCACCGTTACCCGGGACAGTATTGAACTTAGTTCCGTATTGGGTAAATGTGGTGTCGCCAATGCCTTTGATGCCGTCCGCTCCCAGGGGATGGTGCGGTTTATAGGCTTTACTGGACTCGGTGATGCCGAAGCCCTACATAAAGTCGCCAGAAGCGGGTGCTTTGACCTGATGCAGGTTTATTACAACCTGCTTAATCCCAGCGCTGGCTGGAAAGTACCGCCATATTTTTCTGGGTATAATTTTCAACAACTCATTGACATCGCAGCCAGTCAGGGCATGGCAGTAGCTATCATACGGGTAATGGCAGGAGGTGCTCTAGGCGGAACCATCGCCCGTACCGGCTATGCTTCTCCTAGAGTCGGCGAAACGATAGTCCCCGGCGGCGAGTATAAGGCTGATGAAGTCAGGTCTAGCAAACTCGGCTTTCTACTGTCTGGAGATGTTGATAACCTTCCCCAAGCGGCAATATGCTTCGCCCTGATGAAACCCAGTGTATCTACCGTGCTGGTGGGATTTTCCAGCCGGGAACAGATAGATAAAGCTGCAGCTTGCTCCGGGAAAGCGCCTTTACCGAGTATTGCCGTGGAGCAACTACAACGGCTCTGGTCTACCAATTTTGAGACAAGGCCTGCCTAATCACTCTTTTATGTTTGCAAAGATATACTGTCCCGAATATTTAGTTTTCCTGACATGCTCTGCCACAAGGTAAAAAAGGTCCGCTGAATTTCACGCTTGGAGTCTAGACGTGGAACTCCGGGGTAAAAAAGGAATGGTTTTTTCATCATTATTGAGTTGGGAGTGTAAAACTAGAGGAAATACTGGGCGTGTGGAAAGTGGCTGTGACTTTGGGGAGAGAGGCAGGTTGGGAATGGCCATCAGGTTTGTTTATATTGAGAACTTCTAGAGAGAACGCTGTTCATAACATAATTAGGACTCAACTTATTCTCAGCTTCCAGAAATCCCCACCCCAGTTGAGTCCTAATTGTCCGAATACAGTATAATCATAAAGGCTATTGAGGCTGTCCACAATCCTGCAAAGGTATGATTTCGTAGGACTAAACGGCTAGCCATTTAGGGTGATAAAAACTCTGCGGGATTCTTTTAAAAGGGGGATGATAGCAGTTCAATATCTGGGCGTGCGGAATTAGGAAGTTTATATTGAATTGGTCACACTTTTCGGCCGTCAGTTACCTTCATTGAGGACGAGCAGCTAAGGTTCTCGGGGGCTTGTTAAAGCGGCCAAAATGCCTAAGATTAAAATTAAACCACCGCCAATATAGTTTAGCCAGTCAATATTGCTAACGTTTGTTGCCCAAGGGATGATAATAATCCAAACACCCAAGATTGCCACTGCCCAGGCTAGGTACTTCATCTGCATTTAGCTTGCCACCTTTAAGGCTAGAGTTAACCACCGTTCCTCATATCAATTACTGTACCAATGTTATTACTCCTGCTAGCTGGCTGTCAATAACTATAGTACCGTTAACCCCTGGGCGTGCGGGATGTGGGTAGGATTTGGAAAGGGAGGTTGTTTTAGTAGAGAACTAGTTATTAGCCGATAGAGTATTGAGGAGTGCCCGTTAATTCAATTGACAAACAGGAATTCGCACTCCGAAGTTTGGGGCTAACTCGATATAGTAAGAGACGAACCGAGGATTCTTTATCACTATCGCTGTCTCTTCCGCAGTGCCTTTCGAACCTTCTCATCCACTATTTCCTCTACCGTCTCCTTAACGGTCGTTTGTGACTCTTGCCGCAGTTTTGTTAGCTCTTCATCGTAGAACCGCCCATATAGTTTTTCGCCCCGACCCCATCCCGCAACCCAGACCAAGGCTAATCCAGCGGCCGCAGCTATAGCCACAATCTCAATTGCAATTTCCACAAACAGTAAGATTATGACAGTAATCAAAACGGCGAACGCAAATAGGGCGATATCGAGGTCCCACCTTGCAGAGTTAGCTCTGTATCTTGCTCTCTGCTCAGCCGTTCGTAGCATTTCTGGGTCAACCTGCTCGGTAACTTCAGCTTCACCCATCATTCTTTCCAGTATTCTTATCCTAAATTTGCTCTGGGTGTTCTCTAGTATAGTGTCTGGTTCGTTCACATAGAGCTTTCTTTCGCCACTCAGGCCAATATTTGTACTTCTGCCCCTCTACCTTGCAAGCTGCGGAGCAATAAGTTCTACGATATTTGCCGACTAGCTTGCCACATATCTTACACTTGCGAAGCTCTAAGATTATATCTAGTGTTCCAGGCTTCCATCTCCCCCGTGATACCTGGGATATCACCCCCTCTTTGCGCAAATTATAGAGGGTGGTAACCGAGCAACCAACTTGCTCAAGGAGCTGTGATGTGCTTAATGCCCCCTCACTGTCAGCCGTGCCATAATGTTTAACCAATATTTTGTGTATCCATTGCTTGGTACGTCCTACCTCATCACCTATTTCCTTTAGGCTTGCCCCAGCATCTCTACGTTGTTTGAGATAGTTGCCGTAGACTTCCCAGCAGGTATCGTCCATTTAATCCCCTCAACCAATCTAAAAATTCTGTTCTTAAGGCTGTTTCATGTCAGGCTAGATAATTATATTCCTATTCAGAGGATTGTCAATATACTAAGGAACCTTTATGGGACTGTTTGATGACACATCTTGACAATGAGTTTAAACAGCCGCTATTTAGCGAGCAGATACAACATATTCAAAAGCAGACTGCAAGGATGTTGGATTCTTACAAAATAGGTCATCTACCCCGATCCGCACAAGATATAAGGAACAACCTTTGGAAGGTTATAGAGAGAGGAACTTTCAAAGGCACTTGTGAGATTTGTGAAGAGTTTGACGTGGACCTCGTTAAACTGGAATAAATTAGGCCATTAATAAGATACTTCTCTTAGCGCCTCTTGCATACCCAAGCTGTCACATCAAGAGATAAAGAGACTGCGAGCTAAGAGACTAAGACCAAGACAATTTGGCTGGCATGCATTTAGACACGGCCTGATAACTGCACTACTTGAAGCTGGACTGAGCGATGCGATGGTTAATCGGTGGCTTGGTTGGAGAAGTGGGAGTTCATCTACTCCTATGGTGGGTACATACTTCAGTCCGCAGGATTTAGATGAGAAAGTACTGTCAAAACATCCATTTATAAGGGTTTGGGCTAGGGGGTAAAGTGGCAAAACTGATGTATTGTGATAAACTATTCTGAAAATCACCGAATCAAAGCAACCTTGGAGGAAAACTTATGAAAGCAATTGTATACACAAAATACGGACCACCGAATGTTCTTCATCTCGAAGAGGTAGAAAAACCTGAGCCAAAGGACAATGAAGTACTTATAAAGATTCACGCGACAATAGTAACAGCAGAGGACCCGAGAATGCGAAGTTTCACATTCCCTCCCTTGCTCTGGCTCCCCACGCGAATAGCATTAGGTATCAGAGGACCAAAAAACCCTATACTAGGAGACGAGTTTGCCGGAGAGATTGAAGCAGTAGGCAAAGATGTCACATTATTTAAAGAAGGTGACCAGGTTTATGGAGTAACCGGGATGAGTTTAGGTGCTTATGCCGAGTACAAATGTATGCCTGAAGAAAAGGTGCTGGCAATAAAACCGGCCAATATGACCTATGAGGAAGCTGCCGCCGTTCCTGCCGGGGCATTAACCGCATTGATTTTCCTTAGAGATAAGGGAAATATTCAGAGCGGACAAAAAGTCCTTATCTATGGAGCTTCTGGAAATGTAGGTACTTTTGCGGTACAGCTTGCCAGGTACTTTGGGGCGGAAGTTACCGGGGTATGCAGTACCACGAATTTAGAAATGGTGAAATCTCTTGGTGCCGATAAGGTAATTGATTACACTAAAGAGGATTTTACCAAAAGCGGCCAGACCTATGACATTATTTTCGACGCGGTAGGCAAGAGTTCATTTTCACGTTGTAAAAGCTCGCTAAAGAAAAAAGGATTCTATCTTTCAACTGTCCCTGGGCTGGCAATTATTCTTCAAATGTTATGGACGTCAATGGTAGGCAGTAAAAAAGCAATGTTTGCGGCCACAAGCTTCAACTATAGTACTGAAGATTTAATTTTCCTCAAAGAGCTTTTTGAGGCGGGAAAGATAAAGCCGGTTATTGATAGATGTTACCCGTTAAGTGAGGTTCCTGAAGCTTTCCGGTATTTTGGAGAAGGACACGCCAAAGGAAATGTAGTCATAACTGTGTAAGGTAATAACAAAACCTAACAAAGCGCTGCACCCGACCGCTATTCCGCTGCGCTTCATAGCGGCAGGTGAGCTTGGTCGTTGGACGACGAAGTGGTGCGAGCGATATGACCAAACAACCTAAAAAAGGAACGATTCTCAGATAATCAGAAGCACCTTAACAAAAGAATATCAGGGCTGAAGCCAAGCCTATATCATTTGGAGAGCTCTTCAATCTGTTGCCTTGCATATTCAATCCACTGAGGATTGTCAGTGAGAGTGATGAACTTCTCAAAATCAGCTATAGCCTCGGCTTTTTCGCCTTTTCCTCTGTAGGCCATAGCTCTATCGGCATACAAAAGAGTATTATTTGGATCAAGGTCGATGGCCCTGCTGTAGTCAGCAATGGCCAAGTCCCATCTCTTCTTGTTAGAATAAGCCCAGCCGCGATTGATATAGGCCATGGCCAATTCGTCGTCGAGCTGGATGGCCTTGTTAGCGTCAGCGATAGTCAGGTCCCACTGTCCCCTTTGGCCATAAGCCCAGGCTCGACTGTTATAGGCTTCAGCTAACTCAGGGGCAAGCTCGATAGCTTTGGTTGCTTCTTCTATTGCCTTATTATAGTACCCCTCTTTGTTCAGGTTCTGGCTCTGTTCGATATGCTGCTGAGCTGTGTCCGAGTCTCCGCAGCCAGCAAGGATACCACTAACTAGCAAGATAAATACAAGCAGAAGAATAACATGTCTTCGATTGGTCATCCACCTTCCTCCTCCAAGTTATACCCACCTGATAAATAGCTACCTAAATACTACCTGCTTATAATCCAGAGAACATGCCACAATTAAGTAGAAAAAAGATGTAGGGCCAGTCTTTAAGTTCAAAATAATTCTATTATTCGCCTATCGTCATGAACTCGGAAATTTCTCCATCAGAAAAAGCATAAATTATGAATGGTTCGGTCTGTTCACCTGGCATTCCCGGTGACCCTGCCGGCATCCCGGGTAGGAAAATACCGTCAATATCCGGGTTTTCTTCTTTCAGTTGCTCGATTGCTTCGACCGGCATATGGCCCTCAATAAAGTAGCCTCCAACAACCGAAATATGACAACTTTGCATATCTGTCGGTAGCGGATATTTTTTTCTCAGAGAAGTTTGCTCTTCAGCATTGATTATATGTACATCAACTTGGTAACCTTCGTCTTCAAGATAGGCAATGTGGTCTGAACAGCAAACACACCCAAATGGTTTATAAACAGTCACCAGATTAGGGTTACCCATTAGCCCATCTGTACGAGTTTCTGCTTCGGTCGTTATCTTCGTGCTGCTACACCCGGAGAGAATTAAGGCAATAATAAAAGCCAAGATTCCCAAGGTAACCGTAGCTGAGCTAAGTGCCAACATTCTTTTTATCTTCGTTTCTTCTCTTTTCATACCACAATATCTAAAAGTTAAAATGATTAGACTCCCGTCTCAAATACAACAAGCAATATTATGATAATGACCTGCTTTCAATTTTAATGGTTCGTTTAGATTAAGGGCTGATGAGACTAATTGTTAAAAATCGCGAGTCGAACACTTTTTATTTTAACACTTCCAACCCGTACCTTTCCGTACTCGTTTCGAGTTCATACCCAAAGTCTTTCTCGCTACTAGACTCCTCCATTTGGGGAACGCCACATATACCAGTTAGGGAAATTCATTATTAATTCTTCACCAATAATCTTAAACCCGAATCGCTCGTAGAATTTAACATTCTCCGGCCTATCTGTCTCGTGATATGCCGCCATTCCGAGCCCATCAACATGATTACAGTAGTACTCCGTCATCTGGCTGCCAATGCCCTGCCCCTGTAGATCAGGCGTGATACCTATTGGATCAAGATGCCAATGTGGTTTCTTCGGGTCGTATTTTGCCCACCTGCCGCGGAACTTTAGAACTCGTTGAAGTGTGCTGAATCCTCCTCCAGCTTTCATCATGGTGGGAAGCATTCTTAAACCCTGAAATGGTGACATCTGACAATGCGGCCATTCTACAATTCGCATTGCGCCAACAATCCTACCGTCTTGCTTGGCGACAAATACCTGGCCGGGCAGGTGTTCTAGCATAGCCCCGAAGACGATTTGCATGCGGCGTGCTATATCTGACTTATCTCGATATATGGCAGGAGAGCTGGGCTGAGTAGCAAAGGCTTTACCCAGCACATCACTTGCCTGAGGAAGTTCTTCTTTTCGAATTTCTTCAATACGGATTTGTTCCATGCTACCTATCTGATACCTCCTTCAAGTGATGTTATTAATAAACATGCCACTGTGTGGTATTAACGTCAACCACATTGTGGTAGTATTACGGTATAATTCATGAAAAAGTAGATGGTTAGGATTCAATGGACAGCAATGAATTTTCTAGAATTAGGCACTCTTTGGGCAAAACTCAAAAGCAATTGGCGCAACTATTATATGTTTCACCTAAAGCCATACAGAGCTTTGAACAGGGGTGGAGGCACATACCAGCACAGGCTGAACAGCAAATTCTGCTTTTGCTAGCTCTGAAGAGATCTTTGGATAGGAATATTCGGCCCTGCTGGGAGGTATTAAACTGCCCCAACGAATGGAGAGAAAATTGTATTGTATGGGAGTTACAGGTGAGGCATTTTTGTTGGTTTATTGGCGGAACCTTTTGTCAGGGTGAGGTGCACAAGAACTGGGAAGAGAAGATTCAATTATGTCGAAAATGCAAAGTATTTCGCTCGATGATCCCCGTCATTTGAGACCGTGGGTCTATGGAACAATTCGTCATATTGTGTAGTGGGTAACAAAACAGACTTTTGTTCAATGGGTAACGGATTGTTAGAAACTTGGTTTAACCCATTATAGCCATATCGGACTTAGAGTCCCGCAGCAGCAAGAATATCGGGTACTACTTCCTCTTTGGCAATAGCCATAATATGGACACCATCGCAGATGGCATCCCTCTTCAACGTGGCTATCATACGCCCGGCAATCTCTATACCTTTGGCCAACATCTCCTCCTTGGCAACACCGGCTAATTCATCAATCAGGTCTTGAGGCACGAAGATACCGGGAACGTTTTCGTTCATGTACTTTGCCATTCTGGCGGATGACAATAGAACGATGCCGGCCAGAATTTTTACCGGGAACTGTCGTGCGCAATGCATAAACTGGCTGAAGTTCTCCAGGTCATAGATGGCCTGGGTTTGAAAGAACTCGGCACCCGCCTCAACCTTTTTTTCAAACTTGATGAGCTGGGGCTCAATGGGCTGCGCTTCCGGAGTGACGATGGCACCAGCGCAAAATTCCACTGACCCATCAAGGCTATTACCTCCCATATCCTGTCCCGATTCCATGGAACGGATTGCACTCAATAATTGTACCGAATCCAAATCGAAGACGCCTTTGGCTTCCTTGTGGTCACCTACAGGAACGGCGTCGCCGGTAAGGCAAAGAACATTGTTGATTCCCCGCGTATGTGCCAGCAGGAGTTCAGCCTGGAGAGCCAGGCGATTACGGTCGCGGCAGGTCATCTGTAAGATAGGCTCACCACCTTGCTCTTTAATGGCGAGGCAGCCGCCAAGGGAAGGGAAACGCATGACCGAGCTCTGATGGTCAGTGACATTGATTGCATCCACCTTGTCCTTGAGAAGCTCAATATGATGCAGCATTTTATCAATGTTGGTTCCCTTCGGCGGTGCTACCTCACTGGTAATTACGAACTTGCCGGAGTTCAGGGCATCTCGGAAGCGCGACACCATTATCCTAACCTCCTCGTTCACTCTATTTTTATCGTTCTTGGCCTCAGCACTACGTGATGGTTCCTGGGAGGGTAGTACTTCCGCATTAAATCAAGTCGCCCCTGCGCTTTCAGCCCCTCGTAGATAAGCGTCCAGGCACAATCTTTTTCTTTATCGACCTCACACTTGCCGTTATTAGTGCCGCCACACGGCCCATTTACCAGTCCCTTGTGACAATTGGTAATCGGGCAAATGCCGGCAGTTTCGCCAAGGATGCATTGACCACACTGGGCGCACACCTCGCGGAAATATCCTGGAGTCTCTTCTACGGCTATGAACAGGGTATCCAGTGCTGGGACCACAGGCCGGTCAATATACGTACTTATCCGATGTACCCCCAAGGCACAGGTCATTACCAGAACGCAGTTTGCATTTTCGATGGCGCGACTGTTTTCCTTCATGGCTGCCTCGGTCATCTCGTCACAGGCGATTGGAATAACGGTCCAGCCACTAACCCGTTTATCTATCTCCAGAAGGCGGTCCTTCATCTCAACGACCTGGTCAATCCCGCCGGTTTTGGTCATGGTGGTGCAGGTACCACAACCGACGATGAACACGTGGTCAAGATTAGCCAGTTGCTCTGCTATTTCCTCCAGCGATTTCTGTCGGGTTATTGATTTCATAATAGCCCTCCCATCGAGCCGGTAACGTTTAGAATGTTACTCCTCTAAGTCACATCTCAGACAGCGTTTAGCCTCCTGCCCGGCTCTTTTCACCGATAAGACAAGTTCAACTTCATCAAAGCTCGCCTTTCTTTTCCGGACCGGAAGTGTCGGCGTGGATACCCTTGGCTGTTCTTCCCAGGATTCCTCAATTTCCTGTTTAGCTAACTCACCGACAATTTTCGTCTTGAGGTCATACATCTGGACTTTGGAGACATCGCCTTTCAAGTACTTGTCAATAGCAATGGCCCCTCTTCGCCCAGCGGCAATGGCATCTATTATCATGGCCGGACCGGTAACAAAATCGCCACCGGCAAAGATGCCGCTGACATTTGTCGCCAGGGAATTGCTATCAACAACCAAGGTCTCCCAGCGGGTACGTTCCAAGGCGCTATCGGCGGGCAGAAAAGATAAATCAGGGGCCTGGCCAACAGCGGCAATCACGGTATCCGCCGGTACAAAGAACTCGGAGCCGGTGATGGGAATCGGCCGCCGGCGTCCGCTCTCGTCGGGCTCACCGAGGCTCATCCGGATACATTGCAGACCGGTCACCTGCCAGTTCTCGCTTTCGATTCTGGTCGGACTGACCAGAAAGTTGACGTTTATACCTTCGGCGATGGCCTGGTCATACTCCACCTCGGTCACCGGCATTTCCTCACGTGACCGACGGTAAAAGATATTGACCTCATCGGCGCCAAGACGGAGTGCCGAGCGAGCCGTATCCAGGGCTACGTTACCACCACCGATAACCGCCACCCGATGGCCAACATTGACCTGTCTGCCCAGTTTGATATCTCTCAGGAATCGAAGCCCGTAATAGAAGCCGGCGGTATCTTCCAGCTCGCCAGGAATGCCGACACGCTGACTTCTCTGGGCACCAGATGCAATGAAGACAGCATCATAACCGTCTTTTCTGAGGTCTTCTACCGTGAAGTTTACGTTTATGGGGGTATTGTATCTTATCTCCACCCCTTTCTTGGCAATGAAATTGATTTCCTTTTGAATCATTTTATGCGGCAATCTGAATTCAGGTATCGCTACCGACAGCATGCCGCCGCCTATGGGGAGGGCTTCAAAAACGGTTGCCGGATAGCCCATCTGCGCCAGAAAATAGGCACAGGATAGACCGGTGGGTCCAGCCCCAACCACGGCGACCCGCCGGCTTTTGGTCTGCGGAAATGGTTCCGGGTCTTCAGTTATGTGCTCGAAATACCAGTCAGCGGCAAAACGCTTGAGCTCTCTTATGGCTACCGGCTCATCCAGTTCGCCACGCCGGCACCTGGCTTCGCAGGGATGATGGCAGATACGGCCGCAAATGGCGGGAAAAGGATTTCGCTCTCTAATGGTATCAGTTGCCTCCCGGTATTCGCCGGCGGCAATATGGGCAACGTATTTTGGAACATTTATGCCTACCGGACAGGTGTGCTGGCACGGCGAAATCATCAGGGCGTCGCAGACAGCGGCCGGGCACTTCTTCTCTTTTATATGAGCCTCGTATTCGTCCCGGAAATATTTGATGGTGGTTAACACCGGATTAGGTGAAGTCTGACCGAGGCCACATAATGAGCACTCTTTGACCGTGGCGGCAATCGTAAGCAATGTGTCAATGTCCTCTTCGCGTCCTTTTCCTTCCGTGATTCGGGTCAGGATTTCCAGCATCTGCTTGGTTCCCAGACGGCAGGGCGTACATTTACCACAGGACTCGTCCTGGGTGAAACTGAGGAAGTACCTTGCTATCTCGACCATACAGGTGGTCTCATCCATCACCACCATACCGCCCGAACCCATTATTGAGCCCAGGCCTTTTAACGACTCGTAATCCACAGGCAGGTCAATGAAACGGGCGGGAATGCAACCTCCAGACGGGCCACCCGTCTGCACCGCTTTGAGACGCTTATCTCGAGGAATACCGCCACCAACCTCATAGATAATACGAGACAGCGGGGTGCCCATGGGTACCTCGACCAGACCGCTATTGGCAATCTTGCCGGTAAGGGCAAATACCACCGTGCCCTTGCTTTTCTCCGTGCCTATGTTTGCAAACCAGTCAGCGCCCCGCTCAATGATGACCGGGACGGAAGCCAGCGTTTTGACATTGTTGATAATGGTGGGTTTACCATCCAGACCCGACTGGGCGGGGAATGGCGGGCGAGGACGGGGCATACCACGGAGGCTCTCGATGGAAGCAATCAGCGCCGTCTCCTCTCCGCAGACAAAGGCGCCAGCGCCTTCCTTGAGGTGTACGGTGAAGTTGAAGTTGGAATCCAATATATTATTTCCCAGAAATCCCCTTTCCCGGGCTTGATTGAGGGCGGTATGAAGTCGGGATACGGCGAGAGGATACTCGGCACGGACATAAATATAGCCCTCGGCCGCACCGACAGCGTAAGCGGCGATGGTCAGGCCTTCGATAACGGCATGGGGGTCTGCCTCCAGTATAGAGCGGTCCATAAACGCGCCGGGGTCGCCTTCATCGGCGTTGCAGATAACGTATTTTTGTGAACCGGTGGCATTGCGGCAGAATTCCCATTTGCGCCCGGTGGGAAATCCGGCACCGCCGCGACCCCGAAGTCCAGACTTATTGACTTCCTCAATCACCTGTTCCGGCGTCATATGCAACAGAACTTTACGTATGGCCTGGTAGCCGCCTCGTTCAACGTAATCATCGATTTTTTCAGGGTTGATATGCCCGCAGTTACGCAGAATAACGCGCTCCTGTTTCTGATAAAAGTTGATATCGGAGTAGTGCGGTACCGCCCTGTCGGTTATCGGGTCGTGATAGAAGAGTCGCTCCACCGGCCTCCCATTCTTGAGGTGCGAAGTCACTATCTCAGCAGCATCCTCCGGCGCTACGTGGGTATAAAAAATGCCCTCTGGCTCGACGATGACATTTGGTCCCTGCTGACAAAAACCATGGCAACCGGTAAAGTCCACAGCAACATTCTTCACTCCCTGGCCGAGCACTTCGGCACTGAGCGCATCAAATACGGCATCACCTCCACCGGAGACGCATCCGGTGCCTCGGCAGACATAAATGGTGCGATGCTGTGGCATTTTTTAGGTCTCTTCCTTCCTGCTGAATAAATAGGCCACTTTCTTGGGGTTCATTAGACCGTGCGTAGCCTGGTTCACAACAATGTTCGGTGCCAGCGCACATACGCCGATGCAGGCGACGGTCTCCAGCGTATATTCCATATCCGGCGTCGTTTCTCCTTCTTCAACGCCGAGTTGCTGCTTAACTAACTTTAGTATTGTTTTACCACCTCGCACGTGACAGGCGGTGCCACGGCATACCCTTACGATGTTTTTACCTCGGGGTTCGGTATAAAACTGGGTATAAAAGGTAATCACCCCTTGCACCTGACTGGGAAACAGACCCAGACCTTTGGCGATGCGTGGTATCGCCTCTGGAGGAATGTAGCCCAGTGTGCCTTGAATTTCATGCAACAACGGTATTAGCGACCATCTCTGCTCTCGGTAATCCGCTACGCTATTGTCTATTCGCTTCAGGTCAGCTTTCGTAATTTTCTTTGCCTCAGCCATTCCTGCCAATCCTTTCCAGCCTTACCGCACAACTTTTAAATGAAGGAATTTTAGCCTGAGAATCCAGGGTTACACCAAAAAGCTCATTAAAAGGACTCTCCGGGAACGATATCGGCAGAAAAAGAGTTTTTGATGGTAGCGTTTCCGTTAACCTCAGGGTAGTGTTTATCTGCCCATTAGGTGAGACAACCTTGACTCTATCGCCGTCTCTGAAGCCAAATTGCTTGGCATCGGCCTCACCGATTTCTAACCAGGCGTGTGGCGAGAACTTTCGCAGCCTTGATGCCCTCAAGCTCCTGGTGCCGCAGCCAAAGTGGTGCAGTACTGAGCCTACCATGAGAGCGAACGGATACTCGTCCCCGAGACCATCTGGCGATGGAGTATAATCGACCGGTGCAAACCGCCCGAATCCGCTTGGAAACGGCCCTTTATGCAAGCGCTTGACTCCTAAACGGTCATCTTCTAAATCAGTCAAATCGGTATCCTGATCGTCAAGATTGGTATAACCAAGGTGCCGATAGAAGGGGACCAATTCCTTAATCTCGTCCATAACCTCCTGTGGAGAAGCGTACGGCATCGGGTGACCCATCCGGTCGGCCAACTGGAGGACTATCTTCCAGTCCGGCAGGCTATCGCCAACAGGCTCAATGGCCTTACCTAATTGCTGCACCCTGCCTTCAAAATTGGTGAAAGTTCCCTCTTTCTCGGCAAAGCTGGCGGCGGGCAGAACCACGGAGGCCAATTTCACCGTTTCCGTAGGGAACAGGTCCGACACGGCGAGAAATTCAAGAGAGGACAGTGCCTCCCTGACCAGCGAAGGGCAGGGGAAGCTTGAAACCGGATTTTCCCCTACGATTAACATCCCCTTTATCTTTCCATCCTTTGCCTGTTCCATCATTTCTAAAGCGTTCAGTCCGGCACTGGCTGGTAGAGAAGTTCGCCACCTTGCCTCGAATTTCTGTTTCGCTTCAGCATCATCCAGACCTTGATACCCGGGAAGGAAATCAGGCAGGTTACCCATATCACAGGCTCCCTGCGCATTGTTCTCACGCTGCAGGGCGTAGATGCCCCCTCCCCGACGCCCGATGTTCCCGGTTAGCATCGAGAGATTGGCTAAAGCCATGACGCTACTGATGGCATTGGCATACTGGGCGATTCCATTTCCATATACAATGGAAGCGCTCTCCGCCGCAGCGAAGAGATGGGCAGCAAGCTGTGTATCTTCGGCGGAGACACCGGTTATTTCCTCAACGTGCTTCTGGGCATATGACTTCAAACTCTTCTCAAATTCCGTGAAATTGTCTGCCCTGCGGGTGATAAACTCCTCGTCGAATAGTCTTTCCTCCACTATCACCCTTGACATAGCACTGAGCAATGCGGCATCGGTTCCGACCGTTGGCCTCAGCCAGAGATGTGCGAATGGAGTCAGTTTAGTTTCTCTTGGGTCAACGAGTAACAGCCTGGCCCCTTTGTACTTGACGGCACGTTTTATGGCATAGCCCACAGCTGGGGCAGAGACAGCTGGATTGGCGCCGACAACCATTATCACCTCTGACTTTTCCAGGTCATCCAGCTCGTTTGTTGTTCCCGGAATCCCGATAGTCCATCCCAGGCCGATTCTGCCTGGAGAGCTATATATACGGCTGCCGTTATCGATGTTGTTAGTGCCCAGCACTGCCCTGGCGAACCTCTGCAGCAAGTAGTTTTCCTCGTTGGTGCATTTGGATGAGCCAAGAACGGCCAGACTATCGGGACCGTGTTTCTCCTTTATTCGCCTGAATTCATCTGATGTCAGGCTTAAAGCCTGCTCCCAGGACGCCGCCTGAAAATCATCGCCCGTCCTGATTAAAGGGCCGGTTAATCTATCCGGGCTATGCACAAAGTCATAGCCGTAACTCCCTCTAACACAAAGCGCATTGTGATTCACAGGACTCCTGGCACTAGGACTTGCCCGTACCAGACGATTATCTTTAACTTCCAGACGAAGGCCACATCCGCAACCGCAAAACGGACATACCGTCTCTACAGCGGATGTAGTTGTGCCATGATAAATCCTCTCCTTTTCGATTAAAGCACCCGTGGGACACAGTGCCACACAGGTGCCACAAAAGGTGCACTCAGACTTCTCCAGTGGTAAATCATAAAAGGTTGCTGGTTTGGTGCTGAATCCCCGTCCAATGTAATCGATAGCACCTTCAACAACCAGTTCGTGGTCAGCCCGAATGCATTTGGCGCAGAGGATGCATTTGGAGAGGTCTCTTTCGATGTAGGGGTTAACCTCTTCGATAGTATGCAGCTGGGGGATTCTCTGGAACTCCAGCAGTCCTATACCCATCTCGGAGGCTAACTTCCGTAGTTGACAGCGGTTGCCCTTGTCGCACACCAGACAGGAATCAGGATGACTGGCCAGCAGGAGCTGGACGATTACCTTTCGTCGCTCTATTACCCGCTCCGACCGCGTTTTTATTACCATCCCGCTTCTGATTGGGGTGACGCAAGATGCCAGCAGTGCTCCGGAACTTTCATCCTCGACCAGGCAGACCCGGCAGGCGCCGGTTGAAATTAGACAGGGATCATAACAAAGTGTCGGGATATCTACGTCTGATTCTCGGGCCAGGTCCAGGATGGTCATCCCGGAATAGCCACTTACCTCAATCCCATCCAAGGTAATTGTGATTGTTTCCATTTGCCTTCGTCGTTACCAGTTAGCAGTTACATAGGCAAAAGCCCGGGGGAAGTATCTGCCGGCGCTAACCGTCCTTATACCGGTCAGAAGGTCGGAACTGGCAGCCTTCTTGGCGACAAATCCGTACGCCCCCGATTGCTTGGCAACAAACATATTTTCTTTATCATCATACTGTGTCAGCATCAAAACCTTGGTTTGAGGGGAATCCTCACTTATTCGTTTTGTTGCATCAAGGCCGCTCATCACAGGCATGACGATATCCATTATTACTACATCCGGGGAAAGCTTGAGTACCTTATCAATGGCGACTTGCCCATTCTCAGCCTCACCTATGACTTCCATATCTTTTTGCAGGACCAGCAAAGCGCGGATTCCCTCCCTGACGACCGCATGGTCGTCCACCACAAGCACTTTAATCATATGGATTGCCTTGGCCAATAATTTTTCAATCCGTGGTACCAGTGAAGCCGACTTGATTGGTTTGCTGACATAATCTTCAGCTCGTAGCTCTAAGCCTTCATCCATCAGCCACCCTTTAATTAATCGCTCTTCTAACGGCGCATCGACGACAAGAAGCGGCATATCGCTAAACTGCGGTGTATCTTTCAGCCAAACGTGTAGTTGAAATGCAGAACCTCGAGGCCTGATTGTGCCCACGATGACCATATCAGGCTTTTGGTTATTAACCATGTCCTCAGCCTCATCCTTGCTCCTGGCGACCACTACCTGATAACCTTTAGGCTCTAAAGACTTCTTCAAGGCTTCCGTAAAATCAACTTCGTCATCAACGATTAAGATTTGAGCTTTCGTCCTCATCTCCAGCCTCCTGTTGCCCATATTCTCCGCCAATTGGGGTATATTCTAGGCCTCTACTGTAAGAATAGACTGAGTTCAGCCAAGCAGGAAAGCGGTTTATCCCTTAAAGTGACCGGGTATTAACTCTTAAATATTGGGGGGATTTCCCCTCCCCGTGCGTTCCGAACTTTATGCCGTTGGACAGCGGTGGTTAAAAAGCGTTCAAACGCAGCGTGAACATTGAAATAATGGCGGAATAATTATGCCAAAACTTGATATCGCAATTAAGGGGTGTGCCTGAGTTTCAAACGCTAATGATGCCCTTGCGCAGGGCGTATTTGATTAATTCGGTACGGTTGTGGATGCCAAGCTTGGTCATAAGGCTTGTCTTATGCCCTTCCACAGTTTTGGGGCTGATTACCAGTGCGTCCGCGATTTCCTGAGTAGTACGTCCCTCCGCTGCCAGCCGAAGTACATCTCGCTCCCGTTCGGTTAACTGATTGTAGGGGTCACGGCTACCCCGGGGGCCTTTTTGCTGGTAATCTTCAATTAAAACTTTAGCCACCGATGGGGAGACGTAGGAATCTCCGCGAAAAACCGACCTGATTCCTGAGGCAAGGTCGGAAGATGCCGCTATTTTGCTTATGAAACCCGAGGCCCCGGCCTCTATCACGGGAAATACGAACTCCTTATCGTCATGTTGTGTCAGGGCGATCACTTTTGTTCTGGGGAATTCTTTACAGATATGGCGGGTAGCTTCCAATCCGCCCATGTCGGGCATGGCTATATCCATAAGCACGACATCTGGCTCTAAGCTTTTAAGCATCTTCAGCGCTTCCGTACCGCTACTGGCTTCACCAATCACTTCGATGTCCTGAACAAGCGCTAACAGGGCACAAATGCCGTCTCGAACAATGGTATGGTCATCTACGACCATGACTTTAATGCGCTTCATGTTCAGCATCCAAGATTATCGGTACCCTACCGCTGACGGTGGTTCCCTGACCGGGTTTCGACTTGATTCCACAAGAACCACCGAGCAGTCCGATTCGCTCCTTCATACTGAATACTCCCCGGCCACGCCCGCTTTCTTCGATATCAGTGATTTTGGAAACATCAAAACCGACCCCATCATCGGCAATCTCTATAAACAGCTCATTGTCTTTACGTTTAAGACTGAATCTCGCATTTTTTGCTTTGGAATGTTGGGCAATATTGCCGATGGCGCCCTGTGCCCAACGGAAAAGTCCCGCTTCAATCTCAGGAGGCAAGCGCTTATCCATACCCTCAGACTCCATGGACATATTAATGCCCAAAGGACGAAGACTGTTCTCGGCATACTGGCGGATAGCAGGTACTAGTCCTAATGTATCTATAAGGGCAGGGCGAAGGTCAGCTATTAACCGGCCTATCTCGCCATGTACCCCGATGGCCAAGGATTGTACCTTCTTCAATCCAGCAACGAATCCCGCGTCTTTACTGCCGGACATCTCAAATGAATCTATTAACGCCTGCAAATGTAGTTCTATGCCGGAAAGCGCCTGACTGGTTTCATCATGCAGCTCACCAGCTAGTCTTTTGCGCTCTTCTTCTTGAACCATCAAGGTCTGCCGTGTCAGTTTTTGGAACCTTTCTCTAGCCTTCCTCAGCTTTTCATATAGACTTGCCTCTTCGATAGCAACACCGACTTGGTCCCCAATCGAGTTCATCAGGTGCATATCGTTTTCGGTAAATTGACGTGGCATTTTGCTGGCAACATTTAACACACCTAGAACCTTGTCTTTCGCCCTGAGGGGAACGCTGATGAAGGCTTTAAGGCCTTCCGTACTTATCAGATCGGGATTGGCGGGACGTGGATCAGCTGAAATATCCTCCAAGAGAAGCGATCTGCCCGTCTGAGCCACCCTGCCTGCAATCCCCTCCCCAGACCTGAGATGTATCCCCTCAACATACTTTGTGCTCAGGCCCTGGTGGACACGGTATGATAGCGTCTGTCTCTGCTCATCAAAAAGGAGTATTCCCCCAATATTGCCATTCATTATTTCTAACACACTGTTGAGGGCAACCCTGAGGATAGCATCCAAGTCCCACAGCCCGCTCAGTGCCGCCGAGACCCGACTCAAAGCTAAAAGCTCATGATGCTGCCTGAGTATTTGGCTTTCTAACTCTTTTGAAGCCGTAACATCTCTCCTAAGCTCTACTATGCCTTTGATGTCACCATTGCTGTCATGAACAGGATAGGCACTAATCTTGAGAAATGTATCGTTGCCAAGGTTGTGAGCTGGGTGTATAACCGTTATTATGCTGCCGCTTTCCAGGACTTTATTTAGAGGACACTCCCAAAGAGGTAAGGCACATGGCTTTTCCCTGTCATATAAGACCTTGTAGCAAGTCCGGCCAACTGGCGATTCAATTCCCTTTCTGAATCGGCCCCGCGCCGTTGTATTGACAAATCCTATCCGGTGTTTTGTATCTATAAACATAACTTCATCTTCAATAGCGTCCAGTAAATCTCGCAGGGAAATATCTAGCTCTTCATTGCTAATCTCTCGTTGTGCTGCTTCCTTCTCCCTGCCCATGTTTACCTCCTGCCATAGATTAAATTACATTAACAGCTGAGCCTTGTCAAACATTTGTGAGGCTGAGGCCAGCCATCAAACCTTAACCTGTGGCCAACAATGTTTCCAATCTAACAGTTCGCTATTGTGTGTAATGAGATAACATTTCGTCATATTGTTGGGGAGTATAAAAAGGAACGTTTTCTAGGTATATTGAACGCTTCATTAGATTGTGTGATTTGACAATTTGGGCTATTGTCCAGTTCTTAGCTGGTCTGCGGTTACAGGACGGTTAGGTCTTATCACTATGTGCTAATAGCAAAACAGAAGAAGT
>JAHJTL010000019.1 GCA_018829775.1 Chloroflexota bacterium
ACCATCATCTGCTCGGCCTGCTGGTAAAGCGTCAGGCTGGTTTCATAATCAAGCTCAACACCCGCCCGGTCCAGAATATCGTCCACTTCAGGGTTGCTGTACTCGCCGGCGTTATTGTCCCCGCCGGTCCGGAACAGGATTTCGAGGAAGTTCTGGGGGTGGGGATAGTCGGCTACCCAGCCCATATGATATAATTCGTCCTTTTCTTCCTTCAGGTGGTAGAGGAACTGTTCCGGCTCCAACTGCCTGACCGTGACCTCCACGCCCAGGTTCTGCCGCCACTCGTGGACAATCGCTTCCAGGCTGCTCGATATCAATCCTCCCCAGCCCATCGTCGTCACCGTAATCGGCGGCAGGTTGTCCACGCTGCCATAACTGGAGCTGGCAATAAGTTCTCTCGCCTTCTCGATATCGAATTCCAGCCCTTTCAGGTCTTCATTGAAGCCGGGAATGCCCGGCGGCAGAATGCCATCGGCCCGCTCCATCATTTCCTTGAAGACCAGCGAAACCAGCTTGTCCTTGTCCAGTGCCATGCTGAAGGCACGTCTCAGGTTGGCATCGTCGAACGGCGGCCTGGTTTGATTGAAGCCGATGTAGCTGAAGCTCAGCTCCGGTACAATCTGCAGTTCCTGGTAAAAGTTGCCGGCTGGGTCGGTAACCTTATCAACATAATTGATATTGGCATCGGTGGCATCGATTTCCCCGACTTCATACATATTCATCGGCACACCACCCCACAGCTGAAAAACCACCTTGCCAACCTTGGCTTTTTCTTCGTAGTAATGGTCGTTCCTTTCCAGAACGAGCAGATTTTCCTCCTCCCACGTCTTCAGTTGAAATGGGCCAGTGCCATTGGGCTCCCGCCACCACTCTCCACCCAGCTCTGCCTCATTTCTGTCCACCACAAATGCTACCGGATAGGTCATCTTGGACAGAAAATAGGATTTAGGGGTGTCAATGGTTATCTGGAGTGTATAATCATCAACGACCTTGATGCCGCTTATTTCCTCCGTTTGACCAGCCAACACCTCCCTGACGCCGACAATGTCCCCCAGGTAGGTAGCCGCGGTCAATGACCCGGTGGCAGGACGGCAGGCGCGCTCCAGTGAATACTTGACGTCATGAGCGTCGACCTTCCGACCATCCTGGAACTTGACATCTTCGCGCAGGTAGAAAGTATAGGTGCGCCCGTCCGGACTCACCTCCCAGCGCTCGGCAATATCCGGGGACGGCTCCAAATTTTCACCGAGGCGCACCAGCCCGTTGTAAATCTGCTGGATATATTCATGCGAAATCATCTCCCCGGAGACCGCCGGGTCGAGGGTAATCGGGTCGATATCGTAGAGATTCAGTGTCGTGTCCGGGCCGCGCTGGCAGCCCACCAGAAGCAGGCTGCCCAGCATTATAGTAGTAAAAAGGACATAGATTTTATGTTTCATATCTCGCACCGATTTACATTTTATTACAGGTTGCCCTTAACCGCTTCGCAAAAATCGGTGGTGGAAGCGCTTCCCCCCTGGTCCCGGGTGAGGTATTTACCGTCCTGGTAGACCTTGTATACCGCTGTCTCCAGGCGGGCTGCCTCTTTCTCATAGCCGAGATGTTCCAGAAGCATACCGCCGGCCAGGAGCATGGCGGTGGGATTGATGATGTTCTTACCGGCGATATCGGGCGCCGTGCCGTGTACCGAGCCGAAGTAGGCAAATTCCTTGCCAACACAGGCATTTGGCGTCAGCCCCAGCCCACCGATAAGTGCCGACGCTTCGTCCGCCAGAATGTCGCCATGCTGATTGCCCATAACCAGCACATCGAACTGCTGCGGGTTGATGACCAGCTGCTGGGCACAGTTGTCAATTATCAGCTGGCTGAACGTCAGCTCGGGGTACTGTTTGACCGTTTCCTCAGCGATGCGGCGGAACATCTCATCCACCTGCGTCAGCACATTGTACTTGCTGGACACGGTTACTATTCCTCTGCCGCCCTTGGCCTTTCGCTTCATAGCCAGTTCGCAGGCAAACTGACATATATCTCTGGTTATCGCTTCCGTGTTTACTTTAACGGCGAATTTACCTTTCGGGGTGGTGTCCAGCATCACACCCAGCATATCATTCTTCAGCTTCAATGGTGCTAGCTGTGCGATATCACCTTCCCAGCCGGGGTAAAGCCCTTCGGTATTCTCTCGCAGGATAATAAAATCGATACCTTCAGGATTTTTCAGCGGACTTCGCAGGCCCGGCACGTATTTCGTCGGACGGATATTGGCAAAACACTTCTTGCCCCACCGCAGGTAGCCATGTACGCCCCTCAGGTCGCGGGTGGAACCCATAATGGCACAGTCAGTGCCATCAAGCATCTTTTTCGCCGATTCCGGAAAGCTGGTGCCATATTTGGCGACTGCTTCATCGCCGGTCTCTATCCGGATAAATTCTATGTCAAGGTTCATTCCTTCCAGAATCTGAACCGTGGGCACGATCACCTCCGGCGCCGCATCATCTCCCTTCACTACGCATACTCGTCTGGTCATTCATACCCCCTGTTTAAGATTGAGATGTTATCAATCGGATAACAACTAATTAGTGTAGCATATACGCTTTACCTCTGCCTACTTTGATGCCTGATATGCTGCTGAGACGGCCCCAAATTGGTATACAGAGGCACTCATGCGGTATTATAATCTAGGTTTAAATGAGGTGAATGAACCTATGCATTTTGGCTTCTGGGATTCAGTGAGAAGGCGACTTTACCGCATACGCCGCGAGTTCAAACGATTATGGCTCAACTATATCTACCAGAGCCTTCTGGCTACGGCAGTTATTTTCATCATCCTCCTCTTGCTGAACCGGGAGCATGCGGTGGTTATTGCCTCCATTGGTGCCACCGCTTTTATCGTTTTCACCATGCCCCGCAATATCACCGCGGCTCCGCGGCGGGTAATCGGCGGGCATATCATCGGTTTTCTCTGCGGTTCCGCCTTTGCCTTTATCCCGCACCCAACTGCCATCATCGCGATTCTCGTCTATTCACTGGCCGTGGGGGCAACCATTTTTCTCATGGTAGCCCTCGATGCGGAGCATCCTCCCGCCGGCGGCACGGCACTTGGGGTGGCCATCACCGGCTTTTCCGTCAGCGTCATGGTAGCCGTTCTGACCAGCAGCATTGCGCTCTCGCTGGCACACCGCTTCTCCAAGAAGTTTCTGAAAGACCTGACCTAGCCGGTAGCCCTATTCGAAGATTTCCACGGCCCGATTCATATTGGCGATTACGTCAACGCCGAAAGGGCAGCGTTCCATACAGACGCCGCACTCCGTACAGGCTGAAGCTTTTACCGACAGTGCCTCATACTCAGCCACCACGGTACCACCCATGCTAAAATCGGCGGTATCCACTATTTTAGTTAGCGTTCCGATGTCGATACTGACCGGGCAGGGCAGGCAGTGGTTGCAGTACATGCAGTTGCCCTTTAATTTCCACATGGGATTGCTGTCGATGGCACTGAAGTCTTTCTCTTCATCGGTGGCCTCAAGAAAGGCCAGTGCGGCCTGCATTTCTGACACATTTTTGCATCCCGGCACCACCGTGCAGACCGCCGGCTGCGAAAGGGCATAGCTCAGGCACTGGATGGGTGTCAATATAATTGAGCTTGGATTTTCTCGAAACAGCACCCCGGCGGCATAAGGTTTCATGGCCACCACGGCAACATTCTGCGCTGCGCAGGCATGGTACAGGGCCTGGCGCGCCGACACAGCCTCATCAATCGCAAAAGGCGGCTGGCGGTCCAGGATTTCCTTCAATGATACGTCGGGCACAACCTCTTCGGGCAGGGTGTCAAAAGCCGGGTTTAACGAAAACATCAACACGTCGATGTAACCGCTATTCACCGCCTGTAAAGAGGTGGGTACATTATGGCTGCTCATGCCGATAAAACGGGCTTTACCCTGCTGTTTCAGCTTCTGCGCCAAGTCCAGCAGTCCTCCAGAGCTAAAAACGCGCTCGTAATCTTCCCGTCTGTCCACAAAATGGAGCATGAGCACATCAACATAGTCAGTCCTCAGCCTGGTCAGGAGGTCATCAAAGAACGTCTGACATTCGGTGTTGTCCCTTGACCGGCTGTACTTACCGTCCCGCATAACTGTCCCGATATGCCCGGCAATAATCACCTTCTGCCTCTTATTTTTCAAAGCTTTGCCGAAATTGTCACGTATCCCGGGCGACGCCATGAACAGGTCGATATAGTTCACGCCATTGTCGATTGCTTCGTGCACCACGGATACAACCGTTTTTTCCGGCTCGAACTCAAGGTATTCCAACCCCAGCCCCACAATTCCGACGTCAAGGCCAGTTCTACCCAGCTTTCTGTATATCATAAAACCACCTCAAAACATGAATACGCGGTTTTCAATCTTCTTTCAGACGCCTTACGTATTGGTCTATCACCTCCAGAAACCGTTCCGGTGCCTCGAGATGAGTCCAGTGGCTTCTGACCGGGATAACCTCCAGTGCGGCTTTGGGAATATGCTCCACCATGAAACGTGAGCACTCCACCACCGGTGTATCACCGTCACTCATCACCACCAAGGTTTCCACCGACAGTTGTTCCAGTTTGGGCGCCAGTTCGAAGATGCTGGTACGTTTTCTCTGTATCCCCCGGATTATATTGGCTATGGCTATCGGTGAGTTAGTGAGTTCAGCCTGGATAAGCGGCTTTCCCATTATGGGGTCGGCAAAAGCAGTACCCCAGGCAGGTAACTTCTGCATTTCCTCTACATAGGCACCGATTCCTTCCTTTTCCGCGGTGTCCGCCAGATGCTCCCACCATTCCCCCCACCACTCGCGGTCTGAGGAACCGGACCCGATACCCACGGGGATGAGACCGACACATCGTCCGGGGTAGCGGAAGGCGAAGTTGAGCGCTACATTCGCCCCCATGGAATGCCCACCAACGATGGCCTTGTTTATGTCAAGTGCATCCATTAGGCCACGCATATCCTCAACCATGATGTCCTGAGAGTATGCTTCTGACTTATCCGGTTTTTCTGATTGTCCGTGGCCCCTAGCATCATAGGCGACCACCCGGTAGCTGTCCTGAAAGAATTCCATTACTCTTCCCCACTCCTGCCAGATCCCACCAAGCCCATGCGCCCAGACCATGGCCGTTCCTGAACCTCGCTCCTCATAGCGAATTCTGACGCCATTAGCCTTGATATCCGGCATTCTCCAAACCTCCTTTCGGGTATCTGTGTATTATATCACGCTTTTCCCTGAGTTTATAAATGAGGAAAATTGACAGAAATGCTATAATTATTTGACTTTTACGCTGACAAACCAAATTTTATATCATCAGGAGGAAAAACCATGGGCAACACGATGAGTTTCAATGGAATTATCCCGGCAATGCTGACCCCTTTTACCAAGAGTGGAGATTTGAACCTGGATGGCTTAAAGAAGAATGTGGATTTTCTGGTTGAAAACGGCGTGAGTCAGATCATGTGTCTCGGCAGCACCGGTGAAGCCGCTACTCTGACCCGGGAGGAGTGCGTGAAGGTAATTGAGGCAACGGTAAAAGCGGCCGGTGGCCGAGTTCCCATCATGGCCGGTACCGGTGCCACCAGTACCCGGGAGGTTATCGAACGCTCCAGGGAAGCCAAAAGCGCCGGCGCCGATTCGGTCATGATTGTGACCCCGTTTTACGAGATACCCAATCAGGAGGGTTTATATCAACATTATGCCACCATCGCGGAAGCGGTAGACATCCCCATCTGCCTCTATAACATCCCGCCGCACACCCAGGTTGAGATTGCGCCCGAGACACTGGAAAAGCTGGCTAAAATAGGCAACATCCAAGCGTTGAAGGACAGCAGCGGCAACCTGAGCTATTTTGCCGAGGTTATGCGAAGGGTCGGTGATAAAATGTCGATTCTGAACGGCGGCGACGATATTACTCTGCCCTGCTTCGCCCTCGGCTGCCATGGTGCCATCCTGGCGCTGGCCAATATCGCACCGCGGATGGTGGTCGACCTCTTTCAGGCGATGCAGCAGAAAGAGAAGGAGAAATCGCTGGACATCTTTTTCAAGCTGCTGCCCCTTGCTCGCGCCATAAGCGTGCCCCAGAATTTCCCCGCCCCGGTGAAAGAGGCGGTCAATATGCTCGGCAGACCGGCCGGGCCGGCTCGCAGCCCCATAGTGCCGGTGGACAACGCGGAAAAAGAAGAGATTAAAAAGACACTGCAATACGCCGGACTGCTATAGGAAAGAAGCATAATTATTATGAAAATCACGGGAGTTGAAGGCATTGAACTGCGCCTTCCTGAATCATACGTCGGGCCGCGCTTAACCGTCCGCCAGACGCTGATTGTGAAAGTCCATACCGATGAGGGCATTGTCGGTATCGGTGAGGTCGACTCCTGTCCTGCGGTGGTCAAGGCAACCATCGATGCTCCACCGGGCTTCAGTCCCATCTCCGGCCTCGCCAGTGTCATTATCGGCGAGAACCCGCTGGAAATCCGCCGTCTCAACGACCGAATGTATGAGGCCAGTTTTGACTACGGTCGAAGCGGCGTCGTCCTCCATACCATCGGAGGTATCGATATCGCGCTCTGGGATATTGCCGGCAAATACTACAACCAGCCGGTGTATCGATTGCTCGGCGGTCCGTTGCACACCAAGGTACGTGCCTATGCCAGCACCCTCTTCGGCAGCAATGGACAGGAGACCGCAGAAGCGGGGAAAAAGTGGGCGGGCAAAGGTTTCACCGCGGTCAAGTTCGGCTGGCACCCGATGGGGCAGAGCGAGAAGCTAGACCTAGAGCTGGTCGAGGGTGCTAGACAAGGAGTCGGCGATAAGTGCAGCGTAATGGTCGATGCCGGCTGCTGCTGGGACACCGCCACCGCCATCAAGCGCGCCCAGCAGTTCGAGGACTACAATCTCTTCTGGCTGGAAGAGCCGCTCGCCCGGGACAACGTTGACGGATACCGGCAACTGGCCGGCGTTTCCCGAATACCGATTGCCGCCGGTGAGGGAGAAGCGGGCAGATATGCCTTCAGAGACCTGATTGAGCGCGGTGGCATCCACATCGTGCAGATTGACCTTGTCCGCAATGGCATTACCGAGTCGATGCGGGTTGCTGATTTGGCTGAAGACAGGGGGCTGAAGGTGGTCAATCACCACTGGACCTCCGATATTAACCTTGCTGCCAGCCTTCACTTTCTGGCAGCCCGTAAAAGCACCTTCATCCTGGAGTACTGCGTGTCCGAGAGCCCGCTCCGATGGGAAGTGACCAGGGGAAAAATGGAGGTTGACGCCGAGGGCTGTGTTGCCGTACCTTACGGGCCGGGCCTGGGCATCGAACTGAATGAAGAGACGATAGAACGCTATCGAGTTAATTAAAAAGAAGGGGTGCATGATGGAGAAAAAACTTGCCGGGAAAGTGCAGACGGTGCTGGGACTGATTGATGGTGATGAGCTGGGGTTAACCACACCTCACGAGCACCTTCTCCTTGATTTGACCGTGCGTTTTAAACTGATGGAGGAGAGTGTTACCGCCAGGACCATGGCGGAAAGGCCGATGACGCCTGATATGGCGGGCTGGATACGCTTCCACCTCTTCGAGAACCGGGACAATCTACTGCTTGACGATGAAGAACTGGCAATCGAAGAGATTATGCGTTTCAAGTTGGCGGGAGGAAAGAGCGTGGTCGACGTGACCAACTGGGGAATCGGACAGGACCCGCACGCCATGACCCGCATCGCTCGCTCCACCGGCCTCAATATCATCATGGGCACCGGCTACTATACGATGGACTCGGGCTGCGCTGAAGTGCTGACCAGAAAATCCGAGGATGAGATTTGCCAGGAAATCATCAATGATATCATGGCAGGGACTGATGGTATCTGTGCCGGCATCATCGGTGAGATTGGCGCTGACTCCTGGCCGCTCCACGAGATCGAGATAAAATCGCTGCGGGCTTCGGTCCGGGCACAGCGGGCCACCGGCGCGGGACTGACCATCCATCCCGGTCGACTTGACGAGTCACCGCTTCAGATTATTGATATCATCAAAAAAGCCGGTGCCGATATGAGCCGGGTGGTTATCGAGCACATTGACCGCACCGCCTACTCCTTCGAGACCATGGTGGAAATCGCCAAGGCCGGTTGCTGCCTTGAGTTCGACTGCTTCTCCATGGAAGGCTATTATCCGACGCGCTACGGCGTGTTCGATATCCCCAATGATGCCCAGCGCGTCAATTACATTATCCGCCTTATCGAGCTGGGCTACCTGAACCAGGTCCTCATCGCTACGGACACGGCAATGAAATCAAGGCTCACGGTCTATGGGGGACCCGGCTACGCCCATATTCCGGAAAATGTCATCCCCTGGATGCGCGCCAAGGGCATGTCCGAGGAGGTCATCCGCGCCATTACCGAGGAGAACCCCAAACGCATCCTGACCTTCGTTGCGCCATCCTAAGGAAAACCCGCCAGGTACATTATAGATAAGGCGAGGTAAGCGGCAGTTTGAGGCCGAACTGCTCGGAAAATTTTTGCCTCATCTTCCGGTAGAATTCGATACATTCTTTGTTCGGCCTTCCGGAAGCGATATCGAAATAGTCCGGCAATTTCTTACCCAACGGTGGGTCCTGCAGTTTGTCTTCGTAATTTGCCAGCAGCGCGGCTACAATCTTGTTGGCCTCTTTCCGGCTCATGCCTGCGGCCGCATAAGCTACGGCGTTGCTGAAAATGTTTTCCAGGGGGTCACTGTAGTCCTCCATAATACCTTTTGAGGGAGGCCCAACCTCCACGGAGCCGCCGGATACCACAGTCGCTATCACCCAGGCAGCGAATTCCTGGTAGCACATTTCGGTCATCGGTCCGGCCGAGGTATAGCCGGGGGCAACGATGGGCAGCGGGCTGTTTCGGGTTGCTGCCTGAATACCCGCGCTCCGGGCCCAGATGATTCCTCGGGTGGATGTGGTGCCTCCTTCGATGGGAACCGCCAGCGGGTGCTGTACCACGCCGCGTATAACCAGCAGGTCAACCGGATGGTAGGCAGCACACACCACCGCCACCCCCGCCGGGCCACCGGCGTAGCCGCCCAGAATCACGCCGTTCTCCGCAAAGGTCAGGTTCCCCACGGCCTGGCAGTAAGCCACTTTGTTCAGGGCGTCAAAGTCGACCTTCAGCTCATGAATGGTGCCGATTTCCAGGACATCGGTCTTCGGATTGCCGAAGGCATGGCCGGCGATATGCTCCGTCGCCCGTACCGCCGAGGCCACCTCATTGACCACCGGCATCCCGGGACGTCCCGCCCGGCGCAGCGCCTCACGCACCAGAAGCACCGTCCTGATGGCGCCTTCCACACCTCGCGGGCTGCCCGCGACCAGGTCTCCGCCATCGAGGTTGGTTAAACAAGGAGCGGTAATACCGTATGACAGCGGGTCCTCGGCATACGTCTTCACCACATTGATAAGGTTCCACTCGGTGGAGACCGGGCCAGCCCCACAACCGGAGCACCAGGGAGGCGTCTTATCTTCAGGGACACGCCTCGGCATCAACCGGGCATCTTTCCCCTCCCCGTACACCACATTGCTTGGTGCCGACTCGATGGCACCATCTATCTCTTCCCGCGTGAACAGGATACGTCTTTCGGTATCCAGGCAGTAAACGCCGGTTTCGACCAGAAACTCCATGCCTGCTTGCCAGATACGGTCAGCCAGGTCATCATCGGAGGGCACCGGGTTTTGAGGGTCATACTTAATACCATATTTTTCAATCACCTTGCGCAGGTTGGGCACGAAAATGCCGAGGTCAAAGTCCTTTTCCGTGCATATCGGGCCGGTCAATGCCCTCTCCACAACCGTATTAAAACTGAGCATAATCCGTCTCCCTTGTGTTACTTGTATTCTGTCCTATTCAAATCAAAGGTAAGGCGAGGCACTGGTAAACCGAATGCCAAATTCGTCTGTCATTTCCTGCCTGATTTCCCGATATAGCTGTAGAAACTCCTGCTTCGGCTTACCGGTCGCGGTATCACAGCATTCCTGGTATTTTTGCCCGACCGGAGGCTCGCGGAGCTGTGATTCATATTTTTCCAGGAGAGCCTTTACGATTTCATTGGCTTCCCTGCGACTCATGCCCGCCACGGCGTGAGCTACTTCACTGGCCAGAAGAGGCTCCACAGGGCTGGTGTAGTCGAGGGCGGTACCCCTTGCCGACGCCCCCACCTCAACCGAACCACCGGAAACCACCGAGGCGATGACCCAGGCACAGTGCTCATAGAAGAGCATTTTGGTCATCGGTCCGGCGGCGGAATAGCCGACGTTTACCACCGGCAGGGTGCTGTTTCGAGTAATGGCCTGATTGGACACGCTCCGTGCCCATACGGTGTCCCGCGCTGAGGTAACACCAAGGTCGAAATGGGTGGGGAAAGGGTGCTGCACGGCGCCGCGCAGAACCAGCAAGTCCACCGGATTGTAGGCGGCCGTTACCACAGCCACGCCCGCCGGCCCGCCGGCCAGCCCACCCAGTATGACTCCGTTCTCGGCAAAAATCAGGTTTCCGGCGGCCAGAGAATAGGCAACCTTGTTCATGGTATCGAAATCAACCTTCATCTCGTGGGTGGTCCCGATTTCCAGCGCGTCCGTTTTGCGAATTCCAAATCGATGGGCGGCAATATGCTCCTGTGCCCTTGACGCCGTAGTGACGCCATTGACGATGGGCATCCCCGGACGCCCGGCACGGCGCATACCCTCACGGGTCAGCAGGACCGCCCTGATGGCGCCCTCTATCCCCAGCGGACTGCCCCCAACTATCGGCTGTCCGTTCACCTGCGTTAAGCAGGGTATGGTTATGCCATCTCCCAGCGGATTCTCGGCATGTGCCTTGACCAGGTTGACGTAGTATAACTCCGATGAAAGCGGTGAGGAGGTCGGCCCGACCGAACACCACGGCGGTGTTTTGTCCTCCGGTACCCGCCTGGGCATGACACGGGTATCTTTTCCCTCGCCGAAGATACGACCGCACGGACCTGACGCCAGCGCGCCATCTATTTCCTCTCGACTGAAAATTATCCGGCGTTCGGTATCAACACAATAGACGCCGGTTTCGGCAATGAACTCCATCCCCGCCTGCCAGACGCGGTCAGCCAGGTCATCATCAGATGGCACCGGATTCTGGGGGTCATATTTAATGCCATACTTTTCAATTACTTTGCGCAAATTGGCGACAAAGATACTGAGTTCAAAATCCCTTTCCGTGCAGATCGGGCCGGCTAACGCCCTCTCCACAACCGTCCAGAAACTTAACATGCACTGACTCCTTCCTACTTTTGCGAGAGCGCCTTCAATGCCAGAGTTGCCGCATCACCGGCGGTTCTGCCATATCCGTCAGCACCGATGCTGTCGGCCCATTCCTGCGTGGTCGAGCCGCCACCGACCAGGAAGCGGTACTTGCCACGTGCGCCACGCGCCTCAAGGTGCTCAATGATGTTCTTCTGCTGCGGTATGGTGGTGCTCATCAGCGCTGAAGCAGCAATGATATCGGCACCGACTTCCTCGGCTTTGTTAACAAAGGCAGAAGCGGCGACATCAACCCCGAGGTCGAAAACCTCAAAGCCGTTCATTTTAAGCATCGCCCCAACGATATTTTTACCGATGGAATGGATATCCCCCTTTACCGTGCCGATGACCACCTTCCCCACTTTCTTACGTTCTTCCCCGGACTCCAGCAGCTTTGGCTCCAGAATTTTCATCGCGCTCTCCCAGGCCTCCGCCGCCATCATCATTTCCGGCAGATAAATCTCATACCGGGCGAACCGGTCGCCCACCTCTTTCATACCCGGCGACATTCCTTTTTCGATGATATCAGATGGTCTGATGCCCTCTTTCAGGGCCTCTCCAATCGCCTGCCCCAGACCACCCGTGTCGCCGGCGATAATGGAATTGTACAACTGTTCAAAAATAGCCTTGTCTGTCATTATGAACTCCTTTCTTAATTTATCAGTATCAGAACAGACCTTCCCGCTTCAGGCTCAGGTATTTTTGCTCTCCGATAATAATATGGTCAAGGACATCAATGCCCATTATCTCACCTGCTTCAGCCAGTCTTTTGGTCAAATTTATATCATCTTCTGAAGCCTCCGGGTCGCCGGAGGGATGATTATGGGCAAAGAGCACCGAAGCCGCACTGGCGGACACCGCTTCTTTGAATACCTCTCTGGGATGGACAATGCTGCTGTCCAGGCTGCCTACCGATATCTCAGCTACCCGGATAAGCTGATTTCTGGTATCCAGCAGCAAGGCCAGAAAATATTCCTTCTTTTTCCCCTTCAGTCGACTGCGGATGAGCGCCACGACGTCCTCAGGCGTTTTGACCGTTTCGCGCTTTCCGCTTTCCTGGTAGCCTTCGAGCCGGCTGGCCAATTCAAAAGCGGCGCTTATCTGCGCCGCCTTGGCGAGGCCAATTCCTCTGACCTTGGACAGCTCTTCAATCGAAGCGCCGGCAATTCCCTTGAGGCTGCCGAACTGGCTCAAAAGCCTCTGGGCGGTTACCATCACCGACTCGCCAGCGATGCCTCTGCCCAGAATAAGCGCCAGAATCTCCTGCGCGGAAAGGGCCTCGGCACCGAACTTCTGCAGCCGTTCTCTCGGCCGTTCGGAAACCGGTAAATCGTGGATGGTGAATGACTTCTGGACTTTATCTTTTTCCATCATGCCATTGCAACGAGATGGGCTTATCTCGTAATAAAGCTGAGCCAGAGGGCATTTAAGTCGTCCATGTCCAGCCCGTACACTTTCTGCAGGGCTTCGTCGTAGCCGCTTCCTTCACGGAAGGTATTCAACAACTCAAGCATCTGACTCTGGCCATAATTGTTTATCAATAAATCAACCAGGCTGTAGCTCTGGGCGTAGGCCAGCACCGATTCTTCAGCATAGGCGGAGAATGGGCTGGACAGGCTGCGCACGGTTATCAGTTTATCTTCATTGATGGCATTTACCAGCAGGTTGACGAATACCGGCTCAAGCGGCCCTTCTGCCCACATGGCAAGCCCTTCGTCGAGCCAGGTGGGCAGGTCATTATAGGGGTTGAAGACCACCTGGTGGACCACCAGATGCGTCAGCTCGTGGGTCATCGCCCGCTTGCCCCAGTCAAGAGTGTCCGGGGAAATGCCGATGGCAATGGTACTGAACCTGGTATAGGCAACGCCTCCCGTCCATTCCTGAGGGAAAATCATAGCACCGAGCAGGTCTTCGGACTTGGCGTAAATGTATATCTCAGCCGGACTTTCCAGCTCGGCACCGGTGTAATTGGCCAGACGTATCAGTGCCTGCTGAGCGGTATACATTAGCTCCCCGGCGAAGGACTCATCTCCCTCATACCAGTGCAGCGTCAGCAATCCCTCGCTCAGGCTGCGCCAGGGATAGCGGTCGTCATCGACCTGAACCATGGTCGGCTCGGTTTCAATTTTCTTGCTGTTGGCATCTTCAAGCGTCCACCAGTAGCTCACGCTGCTGCCCGGGGGCAGGCCACCGGTCTTCCTCATATCCCAGCTCCACCCCACATCGACCATGGTCGCCGGTTCAAATTTCAGCGTCACCTCGCTGACGACCTCGGCGTGACTCATACGGTCGACGGTATAGTGCAGGCGGATATCGGTGATATCGGCATCACCGGTCGCGGAGAGACCGAAGTTTACTCTCATCGGAAAATCAACTTCAACACGGCTCTCCAGAACCTGCAGCCCGTCAACAGCTTGAACGGTTATTGGGCTCAATGGTATCAAGAGCAAAGTGGTTACTACAATTAAAAACACTACCCTTTTCATAATTCCTCCCTCCCCAGACCGGACCGGTGATAGGCTTCCAGAAAACCGTCCAGTTCGCCATCAAGCACCGCATCAGGATTGCCCGTCTGATAATCGGTCCGGTGGTCTTTGACCATCTTGTACGGATGCAGGACATAACTCCGGATCTGGTTTCCCCAGCCCGCAGCGATGCGCTTGCCTTTAATCTTGGCTTTTTCCTCGGCGCGTTTCTTCAGTTCCAGCTCCAGCAGGCGCGACCGGAGTATGGTCATGGCGGTTTCCTTGTTCCGATATTGAGACCGCTCGCTCTGGCAGGTAGCGGCGAGCCCCGTGGACAGGTGGGTCAATCTGACCGCGCTGCTGGTCTTCTGCATATGTTGCCCGCCCGGCCCGCTGGACCGAAACGTTTCCACTTTCAAATCATCGGGCTCGATTTTAATATCAACGTCCGCCTTGGCCTCCGGTATTACCTCCACCAGAGCGAACGAGGTATGCCGGGCGTGGTCAGCATCAAATGGGGACAGCCGAACCAGCCGGTGAACACCATGCTCCGCTTTTAAATACCCGTAGGCATAGTCGCCGCCAATCTCAATGACCGCGCTTTTCATCCCGGCTTCCTCACCCGATGTACTCTCCAGGATTTCCGCCTGATAGCCACGACGCTCGGCCCAGCGGAGGTACATCCGCATCAGCATCTCCGCCCAGTCCTGAGACTCGGTGCCCCCGGCACCGGCATGGACTGCCAGAATGGCATTGCGCTCATCATATTCACCGCTGAAAGCGAGCTGGAATTCGAGCTGCGCGAGAGCTGCCTCAACCTGTGCTGTCTCCGACTCTATTTCCGATTGAAGCGATTCATCTTCTCCAGTTAGATGGGCCAGTTCCGTCAGGTCAGCCACTCTTTTTTCCAGCCCTCGCCACCGCTCCACCGCCCTCTTTTGCTCTGCTAATCGACGCATGGTATCCTGTGCTTTAACCTGCTCAAGCCAGAAGTCCGGCTGTGCCGATTCTTTCTCTAGCCTGCCGATTTCCACTTCCTTGCCGGCAATGTCAAAGATGCACCAGTGCCATGGAAATTCGAGAGCGCAGGTCTTCCAGCTTGTCCAGTAACTCCTGCATTTAATATGCCTCTCCGCCTATAATGATTTTCCCTGCAAAGTCGGCTCGCGAGAAGGGATATATTCTTTCTCTTTTATGCTTCCTCCGGCGACCAGATGGGCAAACCGTAGCGGCTCCGGAATACGGTAGCCGCGGCAACATGCAAGCACCCAGTGAATAGCAGCCTCAAGGTCAACTTTATGGCCAATGGAAATATAGAGCGGTCTGGTATTCTCCTTTGTGTGCAGGACAGCCCCGACCACTTCACCCTTGTCCACCAGTTCTGTATAGCTGCCCGGCTCATCGCCCGGTTCCCTGTGATGACCACACAGTCGCGACTTGGCACAGCCTATGGTCGGCGTGTCCAGCAGCAGTCCCAGATGGGAGGCCAGCCCGAGTCGGCGGGGGTGGGCCAGCCCCTGACCGTCCACCAGAATGAGGTCGGGCGTTACGGTCAACCTCTCGCAAGCGGCCAGAACCAGCGGCGACTCCCGGAAAGAGAGAAGGCCCGGAATGTAGGGAAAGGCCAGTTTTTCATTAACCGTTTTCACTTCCACCAGCTTCAAATCAGGGTAATCCATGATGACCACCGCCCCGGTAGCCATACCCTGGGCACGGCCGGCGGATATATCAACGCCGGCAACAAAGCGGGGCTCACCGATTTCGTTGATGCGGGAAACCCTGGCGGCCAGCTCTCGCTGGATGTCGAAAGCCTGTGGAGTGCTGACCTGCCAGTCGTGCAGTTTATGCACTTCCATATCCCGATTATAACCGCAATAATATCATCTGGCAACTGATTCACTCACTGCCATTGACAGGGACTAGAACAATAGTGCATAATAATAATTTAGAGAGCTAGATAACACATGGTAAAAATCAGACTACGCCGCACCGGAGCCAAGGGCAAGCCAAACTATCGACTGGTTGTTGCTGACTCCCGCTCACCCCGTGATGGAGCCTTCATCGACATTATCGGTCATTTCAATCCCCTCACCGACCCGGAAACCGTGGTTATTAACGAAGAAAAAGCACGCCACTGGTTAAGCAAGGGCGCCCAACCGACAGATACCGCCGCCAGGCTGCTGAGCAAGGCAGGCATTCTACAGAAATCCAATACAAGTAAGGAGAACCCCAAATCATGAGTAAGTCCGAGGAACAGGAAGAGCCCCAAATCATGAGTGAACCCGAGGAGCAAGAAGAGCCTCAAACCACGAGTGAACCCGAGGAGCAAGAGAAGCCTCAAACCACGCGGGAACTCACTGCGCAAGGAGAAAGCATGAAAGAACTCGTCGAATACATTGCCAAATCAATCGTCGATGAACCCGATGAAGTAAAAGTTGAAGAGGAAACTGACGAAGAAGGCCTGCTGACACTGAAGTTGCAGGTCGCTGATGAGGATAAGGGAAGGGTCATTGGCAAGCAGGGCCGAATCGCTGAAGCCATGCGTGCTCTGCTCAGGGTAAAAGCCGCCAAGGCTTCCTCCCGGGTTAGACTTGAAATTATCTGATTTCGCCCCATCTGAAAATCAAGAACCAGAAACAGAAACGTTCGATTCGGACTTCATTACTATCGGGCGTATTATCGCCCCTTGGGGAGTCAAGGGCCAAGTAAGCGTCAAGATAGAAACTGATTTCCCCCAGCGGTTTTCCCCCGGCGCACAGGTATTTATCGACGGTAAACCGGTGACCGTTGTTGATGTGTCATGGCACCGCGGCCGGCCGTTAATAAAGTTCAATACTATCGACTGCACTGAAGATGCCCGGCAGCTACGGGGCAAACCCATAGAGATACCGCAGAGTCAGCTCCAACCGTTGCCGGAAGACCATTACTATTATTTTCAGCTCATCGGGCTGGAGGTAAAGACCGCCGGAGGAGAGCATCTGGGTAAAATCAGGGAAGTCCTGGGTGGTAAGAGCAACGATACCTACGTTGTACAGGGAACAGAAGGCGAAATCCTTATTCCGGCCGTTGAAGATGTGGTCAAGTCAATAGATTTAGAGCACGGATATATGGAGATTGAGCCCATCGCGGGGCTTCTGGAATTAAACCGGAAAAAGACCGATTAGCTTCCCGCTAACGCCTTGCTTTTCTTCTTCGCGCTGTCTCTGCCACCCTCAGACGTGCCAGCGAACGGCGGAGCGCTGCCTCCGCACGGGCGCCATCGATGCCAGGTTCAAGCTCCTGGGACAGCCTATCCCGGGCGCGTTTTCGGGCCTCCTCCGCCCGCTCTACATCGATTTCCTCCGCCCGCTCCGCAGCGTCGGCCAGAACAACCACCCTGTCGGGGCGTACCTCAAGGAAGCCTCCGGATATCGCCAGCGATACTTCCTCGTCGCCCTTTTTTACCCGCAGCTCGCCGGGCAGCAGCGTTGTCATCAATGGGGTATGGTGGGGCAGAATCCCGAGCTGGCCTTCAAAGCCAGGCGCAATTACCATATCCACATTGTCGGAATAGACCATTCGTTCCGCAGTTACAATATCAAGTAATATACCTGGCATCGCCTACTTCCCCGCTTTTTTCCTTCCGTCCTCAGATTCTGCCTTATCCTTTTCGGCTGTCTCTGCCGCCACTTCTTTGCCTTCTCCCCCCACCGATTCCTCTTTCTCCTCCCTTGCCTCACCGCTGACGCTTATAGTTTTTGCCTGCTTTGCTACTTCGTCGATGTTACCCACCATATAAAATGCCTGTTCCGGCAGGTTGTCGTACTTGCCGTCAAGTATCTCCCTGAAACCACGCACCGTTTCCTGTACTGGCACATACTTACCCTCTCTGCCGGTAAACACCTCGGTAACAAACATTGGCTGAGATAGAAAGCGCTGGATGCGCCGTGCCCGGCCAACGGTAAGTTTGTCCTCCTCGCTGAGCTCTTCAATACCGAGGATGGCGATGATATCCTGCAGGTCCTTGTAACGCTGCAATACCTGCTGCACCTCGCGGGCGACCTGATAGTGTTCCTCGCCGACCACCGCCGGCGTCAGAATACGGGAGGTTGAGACCAATGGGTCGACGGCCGGATACAGTCCCTGCTCGGTAAGGGACCTCTCCAGCGCAATCACGGCATCAAGGTGGCCAAAAGTAGCCACCACTCCCGGGTCGGTGTAGTCGTCCGCCGGAACATAGATAGCCTGGAAAGAGGTGATTGAGCCGTGTTTGGTTGACGTAATCCTCTCCTGCAGCTCGCCCATCTCCGTGGCCAGAGTCGGCTGGTAACCCACTGCCGAAGGCATACGCCCCAGCAGGGCGGAAACCTCCATGCCGGCCAGTGTATAGCGATATATATTATCGATGAATAGCAGCACATCCTGGTTCTCGACATCGCGGAAGTATTCCGCCATGGTCAGCCCGGTCAGTCCAACACGTAGTCGTACCCCCGGAGGCTCGTTCATCTGCCCGAAAACGAGCACCGTTTTGTCAATGACACCCGACTCTCTCATCTCGTACCACAGGTCGTTGCCTTCACGCGACCGCTCGCCGATGCCGGTGAACACGGAAAAGCCGCCATGCACGGTGGCGATGTTGCGGATTAATTCCATGATGATGACCGTCTTGCCTACCCCGGCACCTCCATAGGCGCCGATTTTCCCGCCCTTGGTGAACGGTGTAATCAGGTCAATCACCTTGAGTCCCGTTTCCATTATCTCGGTACTCGTCGACTGTTCCTCCAGTGACGGCGGAGGGCGATGGATTGGCCAGTGTTCTTTCGCTTTCACAGTACCGAGGTTGTCCAGAGGCTCGCCCATGACATCAAACAGGCGCCCCAACGTGGCTCTGCCCACCGGCACGCTGAGCGCAGCTCCGGTATCTACCGCCTCGGCGCCACGCCCCAGGCCATCGGTGGGTGATAGCGCCAGACATCTGACCCGGTTATTGCCCATGTGTTCCTGGACTTCAAGCACCACTCTGCTGCCATCGGCATTTATCTCAACTGCGTTGTAAAGTGCCGGCAATTTATCGGGTGGAAATTCAACATCAACCACCGTACCGATTACCTGAGTCACTTTGCCTTTTGCCATTGTAACCTCCTCGGTTAAGCCAGAGCTTCCACGCCACCGGCAATGTCCAGAAGCTCTTTGGTAATCGCCTCCTGGCGGGCTTTGTTGTAAAGCAGGGTCAACTCATCGATAAGCTCACTGGCATTATCCGTCGCGTTCTTCATTGCCACCATCCGCGCCGACTGTTCGCTGGCGATGGACTCCAGAATGGCATGGTAAACCTCCATCTCAACGAAGCGAGGCAGAAGGTTGCCCAGCACGACACCAGGACCTGGCTCATAGATATACTCCACATTCTGCACTGCCGGTATGCTGGCTGGTTCCACTGGAAGCAGTCGCTGCACGCAGGGATGCTGTACCATCGTGGAGACAAAGCGTGCGTAGACCAGGCAGACCAGGTCAAAGGTACCTTTGCTGTAATCCTCAATCACTATCTGTGAAATGGGCAGGGTGTCCATCAGGCTGGGGCGGTCGCCGAGATGGGTAAATTCGGCCACCACCTCTGTGTCACACCGGCGTACAAAGTCAAGCCCTTTCTTCCCAACAGCAATAACAGAAACCGGCGCTTTCTGCTCCAGAATATAGCTGGCAATGGTGCGATTGAGACTACTGATAAGCCCGCCGCACAGACCGCGGTCGGGGGTAATATGAACCAGGGCAATTTTATTAATCGGACGCCGCTGCAGGAGCGGATGCGGTGCCCGTTCGGTTCCTGTCAGAGTAGCCAGGTCAGCAATAACCTGCTGGATTTTATCCGCATAGGGCCTGCCGGCCAGACCACGTTCCTGCGCCCGCCTCATTCTGGAAGCGGCAATCATCTCCATCGCCCGGGTGATCTTGGCCGTACTCTTTACCCCCCGTATCCGCCGATGTATGGTGCGAATGTTTGCCAATCTTTACCTCTTAAAACAACTCGGTATTATGGAGCTCCTTGAACTCCTTGATAGCCTTGATTAAAGCCCTTTCCGTCTCCGAACCGATTTTTTTGTCTTGGACAAGAGATTTAACTATCTCAGGATGTTTTTCATCCATGAACTGATAAAATTTGGTTTCGAAAAGGGCGACTTTGTCGATAGCAATATCATCAAGATAACCGTTAACCGCGGTATAAAGAATCATAATTTGCCTTTCCAGTGGCACAGGTACGAACTGAGACTGCTTCAGAACCTCGGTGAGCCGTTGCCCACGTTCAAGCTGGGCCCTGGTCGTTTTATCCAGCTCGCCGGTGCCGAACTGGGCAAAGGCAGCCAGTTCGCGGTATTGGGCCAGTTCCAGGCGCAGCTTGCCGGCCACCTGCCTCATCGCCTGCGTTTGGGCTTTGCCTCCAACACGAGATACCGATAAACCGACGTTCAACGCCGGCCTGATACCAGCATTGAAGAGGTCGGTTTCCAGGTACATCTGGCCGTCGGTTATGGAGATCACGTTGGTTGGAACATATGCTGAAAGGTCGCCGGCCTGCGTTTCGATGATGGGCAGCGCGGTCAGTGAACCGCCACCGTATTCCGGCGCATACTTCGCTGCCCTCTCCAGCAGCCGACTGTGCAGGTAGAAAACATCGCCCGGATAGGCCTCCCTTCCCGGCGGTCGGCGCAGCAGCAATGATAGCTGCCGGTATGCCCAGGCGTGTTTGGTGAGGTCGTCATAGACAACCAGGGCATCCTTGCCATGCTCCATGAACTCTTCGCTGATGGCGCATCCGGCATACGGCGCCAGGTACTGAAGGGCAACGGAATCGGAAGCGCTGGCCATCACCACGATGGTATGTTCCATAGCGCCGTGGCTTTCCAGTGTAGCCACCAGGCGCGCCACCTTGGACACCTTCTGGCCAATGGCAACATAAATACAGGTAAGGTCACCGTCTTTTTGATTAATTATCGTGTCAACGGCGATTGCCGTTTTACCGGTGGAGCGGTCGCCGATTATCAGTTCCCGTTGGCCCCGGCCAATGGGAATCATGCTGTCGATTGCCTTGATTCCGGTCTGTACGGGGGTATCCACGGACCGGCGCAGCACCACATTGGGCGCCACACGCTCCACTGGACGGGTCCTCTCGGCTTTAATGAGGCCTTTGCCGTCCAGAGGTCGACCCAGAGGGTCAACAACCCGTCCGATAAGCGCTTCACCTACGGGCACCTCAGCAATTCGCCCGGTACACCGCACCTCATCGCCTTCTTTAATCTTAAGGTAGCCCCCGAGAATTATCGCCGCCACGCTGTCCTCTTCCAGGTTCAATGCGATTCCCATAACATCATTGGGGAATTCAAGCAGTTCATTGTATTTGGCTGAGGTCAATCCGTGAATGCGGGCAATACCGTCACCAACCTCAATCACCGTGCCCACATCCACCATAGCGACGGTACTGCCAAACTGTTTGATTTGCTCTTTCAGCACCGATACGATTTCCTGCCCTTTGGTCGACACCGGAGCTACCTCCTCTCCGAGTTAATTCTTTGCTCTTTTATATTACAGCCTGCCCTCGACAAGGCTCTCAACTACCGACGGGTCGGCCAGCGTGCTGGTATCTCCCAGATTGCTGACATCTCCCGCCGCAATCTTGACCAGAATACGGCGCATGATTTTTCCGCTCCGGGTCTTGGGTAGGCCCTCAGCAAACTGGATTCTATCCGGCGTGGCGATGGGCCCGATTTCCTTGCGGACGTGGGCCACGAGCTCCTTTTTGAGGTCATCACCGTCTTCCATGCCTGCCACCAGAGTTACGTAGGCGTAAATGCCCTGTCCCTTTACCTCATGGGGCATGCCGACCACCGCCGCCTCGGCCACCTTACCATGTGATACCAGTGCGCTTTCAACCTCGGCGGTACCGATGCGATGACCGGAGACATTGATAACGTCATCGATACGGCCCATCAGCCAGTAGTAGCCGTCCTCGTCTATCCTGGCCCCGTCACCGGTGGTGTAAACGCCCGGGAAACGGACAAAATATGTTTCCTTGAATCGTTTCGGGTCACCGTAAACACCGCGCATCAGGCCAGGCCAGGGCCGTTTCATCACCAGGTAACCGCCCTCATTCACCCCCACGGTTGAGCCGTCTTCACGCAGTATTGCCGGCTCCACGCCGAAGAAAGGCACGCCGGCTGAGCCGGGCTTGGCTGGCATGGCGCCGGGGAAAGTGGTGATAAGAACGCCTCCCGTTTCGGTCTGCCACCAGGTATCGATAATCGGGCACTTTCCCTTGCCGATAACGTTGTAATACCACATCCAGGCTTCGGGGTTTATCGGCTCACCCACTGTTCCCAGAAGCCGTAACGAGCTCAGGTCGTGTTTGTTGGGCCACTCCTCACCCTCGCGCATGAGGGCGCGTATCGCAGTGGGTGCGGTATAGAAGATGGTAACCTGATATTTCTCCACGATATCCCAGAACCGGTCGACATGCGGATAGGTGGGGACACCTTCGAACATAATACACGTGGCGCCAAGGGCCAGGGGCCCGTAGACAATGTACGAATGACCGGTCACCCAGCCGATGTCCGCCGTGCACCAGTAAACATCCTCTTCCTTGGCATCGAAAATCCACTTGAACGTCTGATAGGTGTGCAGCAGATAGCCCGCCTGGGTGTGCATCACGCCCTTCGGTTTGCCGGTACTGCCGCTCGTGTAGAGGATGAAGAGGGGGTCTTCTGAATCCAATACCGCCACATCGCACACGGGCTTGATTTCCACGCCGGCCATAAGGTCATGCCACCACCGGTCACGGCCTTCCTGCATGGGTATGCCGATATCCGCCCGCTTAACCACGATGACGTTATTTACATCAGGGCAGGACTCAAGCGCCTGGTCGGCATTATCCTTGCTGCGGATGACACGGCCGCCGCGATAGTAGCCATCACAGCAAATGAGCGTTTCCGAGCCGCAGTCCAGTATCCGGTCGCGCAGGGCTTCTGCACTGAAGCCGCCGAAGATGACGCTGTGAATGGCGCCGATACGCGCACAGGCCAGCATGGCAATGGGCAATTCCACTATCATGGGAAGATAAATGGAAACACGGTCGCCCTTCTTAACCCCCAGCTTCCGCAGAACGTTGGCGAATTTGCACACCTCGCGGTAGAGCTGCTGGTAGGTCACTACCCTGGTATCACCGATGTCGCCTTCCCAGATGAGCGCCGCCTTGTTTTTACGCCACGTACCTATATGACGGTCAATGCAGTTATAGCTCACATTCAGCTTGCCGCCGACGAACCACTGATGCTTCCCTTCGCCAAAATCAGCTTCCACGACCTTGTCCCACTTCTTGAACCAGTCGAGCTGTTCCGCCATTTCACCCCAGAACCCCTCCGGATCATCTATGGAACGCCGGTATAGCTTCTTATATTCATCCATGCTCTGGATGTATGCTGCCTCTCTAAATTCCTTCGGGGGATTGAAACTTCTCTTTTCCCCCATCATCGAAGTAATCCCTTTTACTTCGTTCATCAAATCCTCCGTCCAATTCTCAACCGCTAACTACAAAATATCTGCTATTAATTAGTCCTGTGCGGTAACGCCCATCAACTGCGTATAGGCGCTATTGAGCCTGGTGGCAATTGTCTGGGCGACGCCCCGGTTTATTTTGCACCCAATCTGGGGATGAGTCTGGCAAAGCTGAGCGAGCTCCTTGCCCTTGAATGCCAGCACCTTCGTGGTCTCGATTGCCCTTACCGTGGTGTACATACGATGGGGAGGCAATATTGCCGACCAGCACACCAGTTCAAAGTTCGATGCCGCCTGTATCTGGCGGTGCATCATCGGGCCCAGTTCCAGGTATATGCCAACAAGACCGTCCTCAATGATGAATACCTTCTCCTGGCTCCTGCCCTGCTTGCCCAGGCTCTCCCCAACTTCATAGACTTCACTGGTTGCCATGTCGGCAATTATTTTCAATTGCTCCTCATCTAACTCATGAAACATGGGACATCGCTTCAGTACCTCAATCTTTTCCATTCTCGAACCTCCACACTATTTCTAGACCAGGCTTTTAAAGCTCACCTTTCAGCGCCAGCCATTGCCTTTTTTAACGCCGCCAGTTTGCCCCGGATGCTGCCGTCAAGTAACCTGTCTCCAATCCGGGCAACGAATCCGCCGATTACACCCGGATTTATATCTGCCTTGATTTCAATTTTCTTGCCCACAATACGGCCGAGATGTCTGGCCAGCTTCTGTTCGTCCTCCTTGGTCAGCGGAACCGCCGTGGTCACCTCAGCTATCTCTATACCGCGGTGGCTGTTCAACAACCGCAGATACCCGTCAGCGATTTTACCAATCATATCCAGCCTGCCCCGGCTGATTAGCAGAAGGAGCAGGTTCAGCAACATTGGGTTCGCCTCTTTCATTTGCCCGGACAGCAATTTCGTTTTTTCGCTAAAATGAACCTTCGGGCTTTCCAGTACCGCCGAAAAATCCTCGTCGCTTACCACCCGGACAATCTTTTGCAGGTCAGATTGCCAGCGTTCCAGCTCGCCTGCTTCCAGTGCGATTTCAAACACCGCCTGCGCATATCGTTTCGAATATGGTCTTCTCGCCATGTCCGTTCTTTAACCAGTCTTTATTTCTCTTTCAGAGCATCGCTCTCTTCCAGGACTTTATCAATAAGCTCGCGATACGCCTTCTTATCCAGAGACCGGTCAATGACCTTCTCCGCCGCCATGATGGTGATGTCGACCACTTCCTTTCGTAATTCGCTGATGGCCTCGTCCCGCTCCCGCTGTATCTCGCCGCGCGCCCTAGTAATAAGGGCCTCGGCTTCCTGCCTGGCGCTTTGCTTGGCTTTCTCCCTGATTTCTTCGCCGGCCTGCGCAGCCTGGGCAATGCGTTTCTGCCCTTCCTTGCCAGCCGCTGCCAGTTGCTTCTTCACTTCTTCTTCGGCACGGGCAGCCTGTTCTTTGATGGCATCGGTCTGTTCCATGCTGTCCTTGATTCTTTTGGAACGCTGGTCAAGCATCCTCATCACCGGCTTGTAGGCAACAAAGTAGAGGACCACGAGCAGAATCACCACGTTCACAATCTGCGCCAGCAATATGGGCACATTAATGCCGAGTCCGGCAAGTCCCTCCATTCTTTGCCCCCTTCTGTCCAGTATTAAATCAAATGGCGAGAATCGCCGCCACCACCAGGCCGGCGAAAATTAGCGCCCCCAGCACCACGGCGGCAATGATAACACCGATAGACAGAGGTATTCTATCCTGTTCCATAATTACCTCCTAAATACGCTAGACAATCAGCGCCAGGATAATGGCGATAATAAGCGCGTAAATACCGATCGCCTCGCAGAAAGCAGTCACCAGAATCATGTTGGTCATTATCGGACCGCTTGCCTCCGGGTTACGGGCTATTCCCTGCAGTGCCGAGTAGCCGATAAGCCCGATTCCCAGTGCCGGTCCCAGCAACCCCAGCCCGGCCGTCAGACCCACGGCCAACATCTTCATCGTTACTGGATCCATATTCAACCTCCTTCAGCGATTTGCCCAAAGCACATATATTTTATGTCAAGCCGATTCTTCCCCATGATGCGTTACGGCCAGAGTCAGAAAGACCAGAGTTAGCCCACCGAAGATGAGCGCCTGAACAAAGCCAACGAGCAACTCGAGCCCGTAGAACGGCAGGGCGAACACCCATGGCACCAGAAATGCCGCGATAAGCAGCAGCATTTCGCCGGCGGTCATATTGCCAAAAAGACGGAAGGTAAAACTGACAATTCGCACCATCTCGCTCAGCGCCTCCAAGAGCCCGACAAAGATATGGATGAATCCGGTGAAAATTCCGCCAAGCCCGGCCCGCAGCCGGCCCCTGACGATGTGCCCGATGCTCTGGAAAAACTGGTTCACATTGAAAAATTTGCCCACATAGCGGAGCCCCAGCGACCTCAGACCGAAGTATTCGACAAAGACAAATGAAATCAGCGCCAGGGCCAGAGGCATGTTGATATCTGTATTGGCACCGCGGAGCAGATGTACGTGTTCACCCTCAGCAGTGGTTACCATTATCGAGCCAAAGCCCGGTATCAGGCTCAGCCAGGCGTTGAAGGCAACGAAAAGAAAGATGGTAGTTACGATGGGAAAGAATCGCCGTCCGTTTTCCTCTCCGGCAACTCTCCGGCAGAGGTCATAGAGCCAGCCCAGTAATGCTTCAAATGCGCTCTGCAGCCTCCCGGGGACAACCTTCATGCGACGCGTGATTAAATATGACAGGCATATCAGGACGGCCATCGTTATCCAGGCACCGATAATGCTGTTGGCAACGGGAAAGCCGAAGAGGTGGAATGCCGTTTCTGCCGGGAGCTTGAATTCTGGCTGAGGCAGGCTGAGCCACGCCGGCAGCCCCAGGTCACCAAACATACTTCTTCCCAGAGGTCCAACCAGAAAGCCAACGACGAGCAGAAGAACGAAAAGGGACAGCACCCCCACCAGAAGAGGCCGCGACATCCCCAGAGCACCTCGCTTTGCCATCAGTCACTCTCCCCGTTCTTCTTGTTCTTCATAAGCGGTATCAGCATCCGGTATACTCCGTAGAAAGCAACCACAATTCCGAGGAACAGCCCCACTATCGCTATAGCAGGACCGGTATTCAGTCTGCTATCCAGCCAGAGACCTGCCGCCACACCCAGCACAATAGAGCTGCCGATGAAAAATCCCACCCCCACCAGCCGCAGGGCCGCCATCCATCTGCTCATATTCGCCTCGATACTTGCGCTGACGCGCAACCCAGTATATTGTATCATCCTGAATTGAAATAAACTACCAGATACTGTGGAAATAAAATAGCCCTAACCTTCTACTGTTAGGGCTATCTATCATTACAAATGATTGCCGTTATCATAGGGCCAGTCTAGCGGAGCTTCCCCTGGCTGAATAGCCGTGAGAAGTCACCATCGAAATCTGTCAGGAAATTGTGCATATCGAGCATGTCGTCAACTACAATCGTTTCACGCTGGTGTTCACCCATCTCGGTATCGGTGAAGTCGTTCACCTCTTCAAGCACTTTCTCTTCTTTGACAACTGCCGCCACCAGGCATTGAGTATGGCACGTTGGGCAGTGCACTCTCAAAAACCACATGTCTTCGCGGTGACCGAGCACATCAACGTTGTAGGATTCATAGTTCTGACCGCATTCTTCGCATTTCATTGAGGACATAAGTTTTTTAATCAGTCTCTCTTCCACCGCTCAGGCTCCAATTAAGTTGCTCCTGATTATCTTCATGATTTGCGCTTATCAAAGTCATCCATGTCAAGCGTATTGATGAAGTCATGGAAAGCCGACAGCTTTCTCATCTCTTCTTCACTCACTTTTTTATCCTTGGTGTCAACCTCTTCCCCTTCCTCCATAATCGGTTTTCCGGTCTCTTCATCAAGCAGGATGCCGGCTTTATCCAGTACGGCTTCTTCGGCAAATATGGGTGCGTCAGTTCGCACCGCCAGGGCAAGCGCATCACTGGGACGCGAGTCAATCTCCATCTGCTCGCCATTGACGCTGAGGATAATCTTGGCATAGAAGGTGTCGCTCTTCAGGTCGCTGACAATAATGGAATCTATACCTGCCCCCAGCGAATCGATTACCGAACTGAGCAGGTCGTGGGTGAGGGGCCGCGGCACCGTTACGCCCTGCAGTTTTACCGCAATAGCATCAGCCTCTGCTGGCCCGATCCAGATAGGGAGGTATCGCTTGGCCAATTTTTCCTTCAGGATTACCACCCGCTGGTAATTCATCAAACTCACTCGAATGCTGTCGATGCTCATTTCAATCATATCCGTACCTCCCCGATTAATCAGCCAGCAATTTAATTCTACGGCAGACTATTATGCTTGTCAACCAGAATTGGTACGGCATACTTTTTACCGTTATTCCTGTATTTAATCCTTTATTCAATTGTTATGTTAAATTCTAAAGAGATTTGCACTACCAAATGTGGTATAATATTGGTGTCTACTTTTCAATATTCCGGCAGAGAGATTGAAGCCTCCGTGATCAGGCGTCGTGCGATTCGTCAGCTCAGTGAAGAAAGGGAGGAAAGCCTTTCACCTTACGCGGTGAAAAGCAGGCTCTCGAAAGGCAGGCTGAAAGACGAAGAACCCTGCGCAATAAGGACCGCCTTTCAGCGTGACCGCGACCGAATTATCTACAGCAAGGCGTTCCGCCGCCTCAAGCACAAGACGCAGGTCTTCATCGCACCGCTGGGCGACCATTACGTGACCCGGCTGACCCATACCCTGGAAGTCTCACAGATAGGTCGCACCATAGCCCGAGCTCTTTACCTGAATGAAGACCTGACCGAGGCAATTGCCCTTGGTCATGACCTGGGACATACTCCTTTCGGTCACGTCGGAGAAGACGTGCTCAATGAGCTCTACGCGCCGGGCTTCCGCCACAACGAACAAAGCCTGCGAGTCGTTGACCTGCTGGAAAATGACGGTCGTGGGCTCAACCTTACTGTAGAGGTCAGGGACGGCATCCTGAACCATTCAAAATCGAGAAGCGATGTCCTCAGCAATGCCTGGGGGAAAGTAGACACCCTTGAAGGTGAGATTGTCAGGATGGCGGATATTATCGCGTATATCAACCATGATATTGGCGATGCTATTCGAGCCGGTGTTATTAGGGAAGGCAATTTGCCTCTCGACGCGGTGAAAGTGCTGGGTATTTCACATTCACAGCGCATCAATACTATGGTCGGTGACATTATCGATAGCTCGTGGGGAGCCAGCGGTTATGCTAAAATAGGAATAGAGAACCCGAAGATAACCATGAGTTCCGAAATATTGGATGCCACCAACGTGCTCCGCGAGTTCCTTTTTCAACAGGTGTACTACGTGAAGTCCGCTGAGGAGGAAAGCGAGAAGGCAAGGGCAGTGGTCTGCCGCCTTTACGAGTATTTTACCAGGCATAAAGACAAATTGCCGCCGGAATACCTGACCTACAGTGAAAACACCGAGCGGAGGGTCGTCGACTATATAGCTGGTATGACTGACCAGTACGCCCAACGGGTAGCCGCAGGTCTCAAGCAATGATTGATAAGGGGAAATAGCTTGCCAGATGAGCGTTGTTGACGAGGTCAAACAGAAAACAGATATTGTAAGCGTCGTCGGCCAGTACGTGGCGTTGAAAAAGGCGGGTCGCAACCTCGTCGGACTGTGTCCCTTTCACGGCGAAAGAAATCCCTCCTTCTTCATTTACCCGGAACAGCAGAGCTGGCACTGCTTCGGCTGCAATACCGGCGGCGACGTTTTTTCTTTCATTATGAAGAAGGAAGGACTGGACTTCGGTGAAACGCTGCACCTTCTTGCTCAGAGGGCAGGCGTTACCATCCCCACCCGACCCGGCAGAGATGAAGAAAAAGAGGAGAAGGAGCAGCTTTACAAAATCAATGAGGCGGCTGCCCAGTATTTCCATAACCTGCTGCTCAACTCCCCGGAAGGGAAAAGAGCCAAGAACTATCTTGAAAGCCGCGGTTTCACCGACAAAACCGCAGCCGAATTTCAGCTGGGTTACAGCTCCAGTAAATGGGACGACCTGAAAAAGTACCTCCAGGAGCGAGGCCACACAGAGGAAGAACAAGCAAAAGCGGGCCTGCTCGCTGAGTCGGAGAGCGGCCGGATTTATGACCGCTTCCGCAACAAGCTGATGTTCCCCATCTGGGACATAAGAGGGCATGTGATTGGCTTCGGCGCCCGCGTGCTTGACGACTCGTTGCCCAAATATATCAACTCACCGCAGACACCTGCTTTCAACAAGAGCAGCAGTCTCTACGGCATCAACCTGGCTGCCCCCAGCATCAGGCAGCAGGAAATGGCGGTCATCGTCGAAGGCTATGTCGATGTTATCACCGCCCATCAGAACGGTTTCAATAACGTGGTCGCCTCCATGGGCACCTCGGTTACCGAGGCACAGGTAAGCTCACTGAAAAGGCTGACCCGGAATCTGGTGCTGGCACTTGATGCTGATGCTGCCGGCGAGGAAGCCATGTTGCGGGGTGTGAGCTATGAAAACATCCTTGAGTCTGAGATAAGGGTTGTCATTCTGCCTCAAGGAAAAGACCCGGACGATGTAATCAAGGAAAATAATGATACTTGGCGACAACTATTGGATAAGGCAACGCCAATTGTGGATTACACCATTAACATGATTACGAGCAAGCTTGACCTGGATACTGCCAGAGACAAGTCGCTAGCAGTAAAGGAACTGCTGCCAGTAATCAGCGAAATGAAAGACAAAGTCCGTCAGGCGCACTATGTGCAGAAGCTGGCACGCCTGGTCAATGTTGGCGAACGCACCATAGAAGCCGAACTGAGTCGATTAAAACCATCACCGGAACGGAAAAGGGTTACGGCACCAGCGCCGGAGAAGGCTACGTACACACCACGCACATTATCATCCAATCGCCTTGAGGAAGACTACCTTACCCTGATACTACAACATCCAGAGCTGAAAGCGAATACGACGGTCATCTCCTCAGAATACTTCCTAAACAGTGAAAACAGAGAGGTATTTAATAGTTGGAATAAGGTGGGCGACCTGGATAAACTCAAAGATATGCTGGACCCAGTATTACATGAGCATCTTGACGTAATGGCCCACCGGGAGTTACCATCTGACCGTCTGGACGAAAGGGATGCCGATTACCGCCAGCGTCTTGAGGAGCGATACTATAAAAAATTAGCCGAGGAAATAGGTGGAATATTAGCCGCCGAAGCTGGAGAAAAAGGTGTCGGCGCCGATATTGCCAAGCTTGCAAATGAGATAGGAATAGAATATTCACTGCGTTTAAATGAGCTATACAAGCGCAAAATGCAAAGGCGGTTGGAAAGCAGGAGGTAAGGTATGAGTGTGGAAGAACGAGGAAATCACTTGGTTCCAGAAGATGAGCGCGATGAAGAGAAAACCGAAGATGAAATGCTGAGCAAATCCGCTGGTGACTTTACAACCTCCCAGGACCAGGATGAAGATGCCGAGCCAGAGATGCCCCATGTGCCAGGCAAATTATGGCGCGAGGAACACCTCGATGTTGAAAAGCCCGAGCCAGTTATTGAAATCGAAATGCCTGCACCAGTTGAAGGTCTGGCATTACAGGAAATAGCCGATGACCCGGTCCGCATCTACCTGCACGAGATCGGTCGGGTGCACCTCCTTACCGCCAATGATGAAAAGACACTGGCCAAAGAGATGGAGGAGGGAATACGTCTCAACGAGATAAAGTACCAGTACCTGCAGGAGCACGGCAGGTCGCCCTCGGCGGTAGATATAGTGCTGGCCGTTATCAGAGAGCTCGGAGAGTCGTCCGAATTTATACAGCTTATCCAGGAACAGCTCGGTATACCCAGGACGACCAGCTTTCACGAAGCCATTAGCAATGCACAACTACATGAGAGCATTGATAATTCCATTGACCCGCAGTTGATAAACGACATTTCTATTCTAACCAGGCTATCCATGCCGGAAACCGAGCAAAAATTCATTAACCTGTCGCTAAATAGCAGACTGCTGACCAGAGATGTCCGCGAAGCCATCGGTTCGGATATCTCATTTTCCGATGTTGATGAACTGGTCAATGATGAAGCCTTTATCAGTTCGATACGCAACCATGAACACAAGCTTGAAGCCCACTTTCGCAGCATTGATTTTGAGGCCAAAAAGGCGGAAAGGCACCTCATTGAGGCCAACCTGCGTCTGGTGGTGAGCGTGGCCAAGAAGCACATCGGGCGCGGCATGTCCCTCCTCGACCTTATTCAGGAAGGCAATATCGGCCTGATGCGCGCTGTAGAAAAGTTCGACTACCGCAAGGGCTACAAGTTCAGCACCTATGCCACCTGGTGGATACGTCAGGCGCTGACCAGGGCTATCGCTGACCAGGCACGCACCATCCGTATTCCGGTTCACATGGTGGAAACTATAAATCGACTGCTCAAAACGAGCCGACGTCTGGCACAGGAGTACGGACGTGAACCCACTTCCACCGAGATAGCCAAAGAGATGGAGATATCCTCGGAGAAGGTCCGGGAGATTGTAAAAGTATCGCAGCTGCCCATATCGCTGGAGTCGCCAATCGGCGAGGAGGAAGACAGCCCGCTGGGGAACTCAATCGAGGACCGGAATGCCCTGCCACCGGTGGACGCCGCTTCAAAGCAACTTTTAAAAGAGCAGATTGAGGACGTGCTGTCTACGCTCACGCCACGCGAGCAGCGTGTCCTGCAGCTCAGATTTGGCCTTGAGGACGGGCGCAGCCGGACGCTGGAAGAGGTGGGCAAGGAGTTCAATGTAACCAGAGAACGAATTCGCCAGATAGAGGCCAAAGCGCTGCGCAAACTGCGCCACCCCAGCCGGAGCCGTAAGTTAAAGGACTATCTGGAATAAAGACTAGCGGAACATTCCCATCAGGTCTCGGGGCAGTTTCCCCTTAACCCCCATCTTCATCAGTTTTTGCATCTGGTGAAACTGATTAAGTAATTGATTCACGTCATGGGGCTGCACGCCGCTGCCACGGGCAATGCGACGCCGGCGGCTCCCCCCGATAATTGTCGGATTGTGGCGTTCCTGTGGCGTCATGGAGAGTATCATGGCCTCCACTTTCTTCAACTGCTTTTCCTCGGTGCCCTCAGGGAGCTTGGCCGCGAAACGGGATACGCCGGGAAGCATATCCAGCAGTTGCCCCACCGGCCCCATATTTTTAATTGCCCCGAGCTGCGATAGGAAATCCTCAAGGTCAAAGCTTTCTTTTTCTACCTTCTTTTTCAGCTCTTCGGCCTGACTCTCGTCAAAAGCCGCCTCCGCCTTTTCGATAAATGTAAGTACGTCCCCCATCCCCAGAATGCGCGACGCTAGGCGGTCGGGATGGAATGGCTCCAACGCATCCACCTTCTCCCCGATGCCGATGAACTTTATCGGCACGCCGCTCACCCAGCGGATGGAAAGGGCAGCCCCACCCCTTGCATCACCATCCATCTTGGTCAGGATGAGCCCGGTGAGATTTACCTGGGAATGGAAACCCTCGGCGCTGCGCACCGCATCCTGGCCGGTCATGGCGTCGACCACGAGCAACACTTCAGCTGGATGCAATGTCTTCTTCACCTCGGCAAGCTCTTTCATCATCTCTTCATCGATGTGGAGTCGGCCCGCCGTATCCACCACCACCCAGGTGGCGGCCAGCGATTTTGCTTTAGCCAGAGCATGAGCGCAAACGTCTTTGCTCGGCACGCTGGTGCCTTCACTGTAAACCGGAATATCCAGCTGATTTCCCAGGGTAACAAGCTGTTCGATAGCCGCCGGGCGCCGATTGTCCGCCGCTACCAGCAAGGGACTCTGGCCGGAACGTTTCAGATGGAGTGCCAGCTTGGCGGCGGTGGTCGTCTTACCACTGCCCTGCAGCCCGACGAGCATGGCTATAAAAGGCGGCTGGCCGGATGTGCTTAATCGGCCCGGCTCCCTGCCCAGCGTGGCAATAAGCTCCTCGTTGACAATTTTCACCACCTGCTGGCCGGGGGTCAGGCTCTGCTGGACTTCCACACCGAGGGCACGCTCCCGCACCCGCCCGACAAAGTCTTTGACCACCTTGAAGTTGACGTCGGCTTCCAAGAGGGCCAGACGCACCTGCCGCAGGCCATCGTCAATGTCTTTTTCCGTCAGCCGACCCCGGCTGCCCAGGGCACGGAATACCTTGCTTAACTTATCGCTGAGAATCTCAAACATCTACCTGATTTCATTCTAGTTGGGTATTCATCTGGCCGTCAAGCAACCGCGCTTAAATAAAAATATTATTCCTGATAATAATCAAAAGGTCTATATGATTATGCTAAAATAGTTACCAAATGAAGTTTACCGGAGCCGGTATATGATTCCCCTGAATCTGAAACTGCGCAACTTCATGTGCTATCGCGATAACGTGCCGCCGCTTTCCTTCAACGGCATTCACACCGCCTGCCTTGCCGGTGATAACGGCAACGGCAAATCGGCGCTCATCGACGCCATGACCTGGGCGCTCTGGGGAAAGGCCAGGGCCAAGAGCGATGATGAACTTGTTCACACCGGCCAGAAAGAGATGGAAGTGGAGTTTGACTTTGCCGTTGGGGGACAACCATACCGCATTATCCGTAAGCGCGCCCGGCCCAAGCGCTCCAGCGGCGCCGGTCAGTCAATACTCGAATTTCAAATGGCCACCGACGGTGGCGGTTTTAAATCAATCAGCGGCAACAGCATCGCCCAGACGCAGCAGAAAATCTCCAGCACATTGCACATGGATTATGACACCTTCATCAACAGCGCTTTCCTGCGTCAGGGCCGTGCCGACGAATTCACCACCAAGCGCCCCATCGAGCGCAAGGAAGTATTGGCCAATATACTGGGGCTTTCCTACTACGAGCAACTTGAGGATAAAGCCAAAGAACTTGCCAGGCAGCAGGAGTTTGAAAAGGCACAACTGGAAAGCACGCTGCGGGACATCAGCGATGAGCTGGCCCTGAAACCCGTCTATGAGATAGAGCTGGAAAAGGCACAGCACACTTTCACCCAGATTGAAGAAGTAGTTAAAGAGAAAGAAGCCAGGCTCAATGAGCTGCGCCAGCAAAAGGACGTGCTGGAGAAAAAGAAAGTTCAGCTCGACCAGCTGGAAACAAGCATAAAAGAACGGACTACAAGCCTTAGACTGCTGAATGAACAGGTCAGCCAGCTTCAATCGCGCATCAATGAGTATGAGACACTCATCGCCCAGCGCGACAAGATAGAATCGGGCTATACACAGTATAACGAGGCCAAAAAACGTTATGATGAGCTCGATCAGAAGTTCCGCCAGTCGGTGAACTTGGAAAAGCAGAAAACTCAGCTGGAAAGCAGAATAAAGGAGGCCGGCCAGAGCCTGCTCACGGAGCATGCCGTTGCATTAGAACGGGTCAATAAACTGGAAAACACGTTAACGGAATTCGCGCAGAAACAGGGGCAGATTCAGCAGCTACAGACACAGCTGGGCCGGCTGACCGAAAACGAGGCAGTGTTAAGCCAGAAGAAGCAGCTGATTCAGGAGCTACAGACGGCGGTCAACTATCTGGAATCAAATATAAGCCAGGTTGAACGAGAGATGAAAGAGCTCGGGGAGAAAATCGACCTTCTGGCCACGCAGACGGAAGCCAGATGCCCTCTCTGCGAGACGGAACTCGGCGCCGAAGGCCTCAAACTCATTGAATCCAAATATACCGCCGATAAACAGAATAAAACCGATTCGCTGACGTCGAATCAGGCCGAACTTGAAAACAAAAGAGGCGAGCTTGATTCACTGAGCAGTGAAGTCGCCCATCTGGAGGCACAACTAAGCCAGGAGAAAATCGCCCTGCAGAGCCAGGCCAGCGTTCTCAATAAAGAGGCCAATGAAGCTGCCGACGCGAAAAAACAGTTGGCTGTGGAGAGAAATCGATTGTCCGAGATTGAAGGGCAACTGGCGAAAAAAGACTTCGCCAGCCGGGAGCAGGCAGCGCTGGAGGAACTGGAACGACAACTGGCCGCGATGGAATATGACGCCGGCCAGCACGAGCAGCTGAGGCAGCAACTTACCGAACTGGAACAATATGAAAGCCCGATGCGGAAACTGGAAGAAGCCGACCGACTCATCGAGCCGGAGAAAGCGTCGATGTCGCAGGCGGAGACCCATGCCCGGGAATTGCGAACCAGCGTGGAAACGGATAACCAGAAAAGAGAGGAATTGGCCGGAGAGCTTGAAGTCCTGCCCCGGTTCAGCGCCGAGGTAGTTGACGCCGAAAACGAGTACCGGGAATTGGAGCAGCAGCAAAAAGGGGCGCAGGAAGCATTGTGGAATGCCAAAGCCAGGCTGCAGCACTGCGCCGAACTGGAGACGAGGAGAAAGGAGAAGGAAAAAGCGCTGGCTCAGGCAGCGAAAGAGGAAAACATTTACCGAGAACTGGCCAGAGCCTTCGGCAAGGGCGGCATACAGGCCTTGCTCATTGAAATGGCGCTCCCGGAGATTGAAATCGAGGCCAACCGGCTCCTCGGGCGGATGACGGATAACCGGATGCACGTTAAGTTTGAGACGCAGCGGGAGACCAAGAAAGGCGATGTCATGGAAACTCTGGATATCACCATTTCCGATGAACTCGGCACCAGGAACTACGAAATGTTCAGCGGCGGCGAAGCGTTCCGCATCAACTTTGCCATTCGCATTGCGCTTTCAAAGCTGTTGGCCAGACGGGCCGGGGCACCGCTGCCCACACTGATTATCGATGAAGGCTTTGGCACACAGGACAGCACCGGCATCGAGAAACTGAAAGAAGCGATTAATTCCATTCAGGATGACTTCGAGAGGATACTGGTCATCACCCACATTGAAGAACTGAGGGACGCCTTCCCCACCCGCATTGATGTGGTCAAAACGAGCGAAGGCTCAACGCTATCGGTCAACTAGCCGTTACAGACCTAGGTCAGCCGCAATCCCCTTCATTATCTAGTCTGCCATTCAGGAGCCGGGCAGGGCTGGCTCAACATCCCGGTGCAGCACTCTGCCCAGATACTGTCCGGTTGCCGAGCCTTTCGTCTTCACTATCTCCTCCGGGGTCCCGGTGGCGACCACGTATCCCCCCAGGTCCCCGGCACCAGGGCCAAGGTCGATAATGTGGTCAGCGTTCTTGATTACATCCAGATGGTGCTCGATAACCACCACCGTATTGCCCGCCTCGACGAGTCGCTGCAGCACCCTCAGCAGTGCCGCGATATCTTCAAAAGAGAGTCCGGTGGTAGGTTCATCCAGAATGTAAAGCGTTCTCCCGGTTGCCCGCCGTGACAGCTCGGTGGACAGCTTCACCCGTTGCGCCTCACCGCCGGAAAGCGTTGGCGCCGGCTGACCAAGACGGATATACCCCAGCCCGACGTCCCGCAGCGTTTCCAGTTTGTTCCTTATCTTGGGGAAGTGGGTAAAAAATGTTAGCGCTTGCTCTACCGTCATATCGAGGACTTCAGCGATGTTTTTATCTTTGAACCGTATCTCCAGCGCCTCCCGGTTATAGCGCTGGCCCTTGCACACCTCGCAGGGGACGGTGACATCGGGGAGGAACTGCATCTCAATCTGGGTAAATCCCTCCCCGCGGCAGGCCTCGCAGCGTCCGCCTTTCACATTGAAGGAGAAGCGACCGGGCGCATAACCCCGCATCCGGGCTTCGGGAACGGTGGCAAAAAGCTCGCGAATCGGTGTAAACGTACCGGTATAGGTAGCCGGGTTGCTCCGCGGCGTTCGGCCTATCGGCGACTGGTCAATATTGACCACTTTATCGATATGCTCCATACCGGTGATTTCATCGCAGTCGCCGGCCCTCTGCCTCGACCGGTAGAAAACCTGGGCCAGCTTACGGTACAGGATTTCGTCAACTAGTGTGCTTTTCCCGCTGCCGGAGACGCCGGTAATGCAGACAAATTTGCCCAGTGGAATAGGGACATCTATATCCTTCAGGTTATTCTGCCTGGCCCCTCTGACCACGATTTCACCGCCGTTGCCAGACCGTCGCTTGCTGGGCAACGGAATCTGCCTCGTGCCGCTGAGATACTGGCCGGTGACCGATTCCTTGCTGGCCATAATATCCGCCAGCGTGCCCGTGATAACGATTTTTCCACCGTGCCGCCCCGCCCCCGGTCCCATATCGATGATATGGTCAGCGGCACGCATCATCGCTTCATCGTGCTCCACAATCAGTATCGTGTTGCCCAGGTCTCGCAGTCGCTTCAGCGTATTGATGAGACGGGCATCATCTGCCGGATGCAGCCCCACGGTGGGCTCATCGCAGATATAGAGCACGCCCATAAGTCCGCTGCCGATCTGTGTGGCCAGACGGATACGCTGTGCCTCACCACCGCTCAGCGTGGCAGCGGCGCGGTCAATGGTCAGATATTCCAGGCCCACGTCCTTCAGGAAGCCAAGCCGGGCCTGTATCTCTTTCAGAATCTCCCGGGCAATCATCTTTTCCCGTTCACTGAGCACCTTATTGCCGATTTCGGTTATCCACTCCAGCTCGTGCACCACGGACATCTCGCCGACGTCCATGATGTTTCTGTCGCCGATGGTCACCGCCAGCCATTCCGGCTTCAGCCGCTTGCCCTGACAAACGGGACACGGCGTGGAGACCATGTAGCGTTCGATATCGACGCGTGAGTTTTCCGATTCAGTGTCACGGTGGAGGCGCTCCATCCTGGGAATCACACCCTCAAAACCGGTGAAATGCTCCCTGACCCGCCCGAAACGGCTTCGATAACGGTACCATTCTCCCTCCTCACCATAAAGCAACAGGTTCATTTGCTTCTCCGTGAGTTTCTTTACCGGGGTGTTCAACGAGAAGTCGTAACGTCTGGCCAGAGAATCGAGCTGGTAGAAGTACCATGACTGAAACTGCCAGGGACGTATGGCCCCCTCAGCGATGGGTAGTTCTTTGTTGGGAATGACCAGGTCGGGGTCTATTTCAAGTTTGACACCGAGGCCGGAACATTCGGGGCAGGCACCGTGAGGACTGTTGAAGCTGAAGGTGCGGGGGGTTATCTCACCCAGGCTGATGCCGTCGTAGACACAGGCAAAATGCTCGGAGAAGAGCAGCTCCTCACCATCAATGATGGAAACAAGCACCACTCCCGCCCCCAGCTTGAGGGCGGTCTCCACCGAATCGGCAATCCGCTGCCTTTCACCCTGCCCGACGACCAGACGGTCGACCACCGCCTCAATGGAGTGCTTCTTATTTTTACCCAGCTGGAATTCCTCGGAAAGGTCATGAATCTCGCCGTCGACCCTCACCCGGACGTAGCCCGCTTTACGCAAATCGGCAAACACCTGCTGGTACTCCCCCTTGCGGTCACGGATAAGCGGCGCCATAATCATGATGCGTTTGCCCTCCGGGAGGCCCTGAACCGCGTCCACGATCTGCTGTACCGTCTGGGTGGTGATTTCCCGGCCGCACTCGGGGCAGTGTGGGTGACCTACCCTGGCGAAGAGCAGCCGCAGGTAATCGTAGACTTCGGTGACCGTGCCCACGGTGGAACGAGGATTTTTGCTCGGGCCTTTCTGGTCGATGGAAATGGCCGGGCTCAGGCCCTCAATATAGTCGACGTCCGGCTTCTCCATCCTGCCCAGAAACTGACGGGCATACGCAGACAGCGACTCCACATACCGACGCTGGCCTTCAGCATAAATGGTATCAAAGGCGAGCGAGCTTTTCCCAGAGCCGGAGACACCGGTGATAACGACCAGCTTATCACGGGGGATGGTTACGTCTATATTCTTCAGATTGTGCTCGCGGGCACCTTTAACAACGATGGAATCCAGTGGCATATCTTAAAACCTCCCCGAACCGTCCAGAATAATTCTAACACTGGAGTGGCGACCCTCACAAGGATTTGTCAATACTATTGCATAAAATATATCCAGTAAATAATAATAATAGGGCTTTACAAAGAGCTACATACGCTATATAATTAACATAGAGGTGATAATGGTATGGCTACTGCTAATCAAATTATGGCGATAGACCGACTACAAAAATGGTTTACTCCTAATCGACCAATCGATTTGCCGGAATACATGTCTGGTAGATTAGACTTAATATTTAATGTGAAAGAGGCAATAAATACTCAAGGCCTCCATGTAATTCTTTACGGAGACCGAGGAACGGGCAAGACATCTATAGCACATGTGATAGCCAATATGATTCAAGAGCCAGACAGGAAAGATGGAAGACGAGTAATCTTGGTTTCGTGCGATTCTAGCGATACCTTCTCTTCTATGTGGCGTAAAGTGTTTCAAGAAATAATGTTAACTCAGCGACAACTAGGCTTTGTTCAGCAAAGTGCTGCTGCAATTACAGGAACAATGGATAACCAAGTGTCTGTTACAACTCCAAATGACGTTCGGCTTCTTATCAAATCATTCCCAAATCCTACTGTAGTCATTTTCGATGAATATGATAGAATACCCGAAACTAGCAACGCTCGTCACCTAATTGCAGATACAATCAAATTATTTTCAGATACCAATGTGAAGGCTACCATCCTATTAGTTGGAGTCGCCACTTCAATTAATGAACTAATTCATGAACATCAGTCAATTGGCAGAAATATATCACAAATATTGGTTCATCCAATGGATAACGCAGAGTTAGCAGAAATCATACAAAAGGGATATTCGAATAGTGGATTTACGTTTGAAGACGGCATAGATTATAAAATAGCTGCCTTATCTCAAGGCTATCCTCATTATGCACATCTTTTAGGGCTTTGGGCTGGTAAAAAAGCGGTAGAGGCAAAAAGAGATAGGGTAACTCATAAAGACTTGGAACAAGCTATTACGGCTGCAATACAGAATGTCGCTGGCGGTATTAGGGAAGATTATGAAATTGCCATAGCCTCGTCCCAACCGGATAACCTTTTTAAAGATGTACTCTTAGCTTGTGCAATTGCCGATAAAGACTCGTTGGGTAGGTTTAGCATAAAGGCATTGCGTGAGCCGCTAAGCAATATCTTGAATAAACCGAATATTCGTGCAGTTGCGTATCAAGGACATTTATATAAATTCTGTGAACTCAATAGAGGGCCAGTATTAAAGAGGACAGGGAATCGCCGTAATTATCGCTGGCAATTCGTAAATCCACAACTGATTCCATACATTAAACTTGATGCAATAGAGAGAGGAAAGTTTACCTCTGATTCTGCCCGCGTGCTTTAGCAGCCTTTTGGGCTATCTCTTCGCGCTGTTGGGGTGTCAGGTGTTACAATCAAGGCACGGGTCTTGATGCATAAACACGACTTTCAAAGTAGAAAACTAACGGTGCCGGACGAGATACGCGTTCGACAGCTCACCGTTGACGAAGCAATGCTGAAGCTCGATAAATACCTGCATGATGCTTTCATGGCCGGGCTCTATCAGGTCAGAGTGGTTCACGGTAAGGGCACCGGGACATTGCGCCGGGCCATTCAGGAACAACTGCGCGGGCATCCGCTGGTGAAATCATACCGCACCGGCGAATACGGTGAGGGAGGCACCGGGGTGACCATCGTTCAGCTCGCCGACAGGTAATTGGACAGACACGGGCCCTGTATCAATTTGAAAGCACGGCTGTTTTTCCGCTATAATAGCTTTGGCCTGTGGTGAGTGTAGCCGAGTGGTTTAAGGCGCCAGGTTGTGGCCCTGGAGAACGAGGGTTCGAATCCCTCCACTCACCCCACCTTTTTATTTCTTTTCCTTCCTCTTTTCCGCCCGCTCTTTCTTTATCGCCGTGTAGGCATCCCAGTCCACACCGATGGCAATCGGCACGGTAACGCCGCCGTCTACCGCCAGATTGATACCGGTTATCATCCGGGCACGGTCGGAGGCAAGGAAAACCGCCGCATCGGCGATATCTTCCGGCGTCGGCATGTCCTGCAACGGATACCACTTCTTCATTTCCTCCAGGCGCTGCGGCGTGGTGCCGGCCTTGAGCATCGGGGTGATGACATTGCCCGGAGAAATGCCATTGACCGTAATCTGGTACGCTCCAAGTTCAAAGGAAAGCTGGCGGGTCAGTCCCCAGATGCCTGATTTGGACGAGGTGTAAGAAACGCCGCCAATCATCGTCATTCTCTCACCGGAATATGAAATCGTATTGATAATCCGGCCGCCGCCCCTCTGTCTCATCGTGGGAACCACCGACTTGCTGCAATTGAAGGTGCCGCTTAAATTAACCGACAGGACCCGCTCCCACTCCTCTTTCTCCGTGTCTTCAATGAGAAGGTGGTCGGCCAACCCGGCGTTGTTTACCAGTATGTCAATGCCTCCCCACTCCGCCACTATACGGTCGACCATCCCTTTGACTTCAGCCTCACCGGCCACACTGGCTATCACCACCATGGCACGACCGCCCATCCCCTGTATCTCAGCCACCGTACCTTCGGCATTCTGTTGATTCACATCATTAACCGCGATGTCCACGCCTTCCCTGGCCAGACCGAGTGCTATCGCCTTCCCGATACCACTCCCGCTGCCGGTAACCAGCGCGACTTTTCCTTTTAAACCTGTTTCCACAGATACCTTACCCCCCGCTTGATTAGAGCAGGATACCTATTTGTTTGTCAAGACAGACAGAGCGGTAAGGCATTGCTGCGGTAGCACCCATCGGGTATAATTGGAACGTGCGCCTATAGCTCAGCGGACAGAGCATCGGTCTTCGGAACCGAGGGTCGTGGGTTCGAATCCCTCTAGGCGTGCCACTTTTTGAAGCTAAAACGACAAACCGGAAGACCTCATTGTTGAGGTCTTTTTGATTTTTGCTAAC